>NZ_PJBK01000022.1:0-236503 GCF_002836155.1 Pseudoalteromonas sp. GutCa3
GTAACTAGATGCCCTATGAAACATTTTTAGATGACTCTACTTCGCTAGTTGAATTTACACGTATTTACTTAGCTGTTTTTTATACTTTTGTTGCGGGGTTTTATACATTTAGAATTATTTATAAAAATCGAGATACACCATCAGGCGTTATTTATCCCGGAGATAAGTTTTGTACTAGTTGGTGGAACCATATGGTTTTTAAATTTTTCAGGGCTGCTATTTGGTTTATATGTGTAATTAGAGTGTTTGTACCTGAGTTAGATAGCTACCTTGGGCTATTCCCAATTCTCAATGGCTGGCCAGGTGTATTATTTGGCGATATTTTATTGAGTGCAGGTTTTATTTTGACGATGTTTGTACATTTTCATATGGCGGCACTTTGGCGTTCAGGAATTGATCCTAAGGGACCACATGAGCTTAAAACATCAGGACTATATGAATACTCTAGGAATCCGATGTATTTAGGTGTTGTAGCTGCACAGGTGGGTTTCTTTTTAGCCTTACCTAGTATATTTAGTTTGACTTGTTTGGTTATTGGTTTTATAGCTATATATAGACAGACGTTAGTTGAAGAAGCTCATTTAGCTCATCGCTTTTCAATACAATATAAAGAGTACAAGCACCTAGTCCCTCGCTGGTTATAGCTTGGGATTAAGCTTTAAATACATGAAATTTTAACGCAAGAGTAAAGAAGTGTTCTGTGTTGGCTTGCTAAAATCTAGCAAGATGGACATAAATCAGATCACTTCTTTTTGTTTTATACCAATTCGCTTAATTAAGTGATCTATTTTGAGGATGGAAAAACGTGTTGATAGCTAGGCAAAAAATTTGCTATTTAGTTGTTCTAAATGAGAATTTTTTAACACAGGTAGCGACACATTTAGCCCCGCAAAATGATTAAGTATTATTGCGGATTGGTATTATATACTTTTTCATAAACTCTTGTTTAGTAATTGCCTTTGAAAAAATGTAGCCTTGAATATAATCGCAAGCAAGCAGCTTTAATAGGTCATACTGTTTTTGTGTTTCAACACCTTCCGCTACCACCATTACATCTAGGTTGTGAGCCATAGTTATAATAGCCTTCACGAGAGCAATACTATTATCGTTTGATTCAATATCGCTTATAAATGAGCGATCTATTTTTAAAATATCTATATCTAAGCGCTGTAGATACGCCAAAGAAGAATAACCAACACCAAAGTCGTCAATCGCTATGTCTATATTAATAGTGCTTAAGCGTTTTAATTGTCGCTGTATTGACGAATCTGGATCCATTAAGGTATTTTCAGTGACTTCAATTAAAATAGTGTTGGCGGGTAGTTGGTACTTTTTACTTGCAACAATCCATTCATCCACCCAGCAACCAGCGCGGTCAATTTCAAGAGGTGATGTATTTACACTGACTTGAATTGTCTTTTCACTTAAAACATTGAATAGGACGGTATCTTGAATTGCTTGAGATTTTACCCATTGGCCGATATCGTTTATCAATCCGTTTTTTTCAGCAACAGGTATAAATTCATTGGGCCCTATTAGGCCTCGTTCAGGGTGGTTCCAACGAATAAGGGCTTCAGCTTTAGGTACTGATTTCCCATCAATTGAAAATATAGGTTGGTAATATAATTCAAATTGGTTTTTTACAATTGCAGTGCGTATCTCTTCTATCAGGCGACGCTTCTCTGTGGCTTTTTCTTCGATAGCATAGGAGAAAAACTCATAGCGATTCCGCCCTTTATTTTTAGATAAATACATCGCTTGATCAGCACGTCTAACAAGCTCTTCTACTGTTAAACCATCAGCAGGGAAAAACGTTAAACCTATGCTTGCGGTAACATAGACTGTTTCTTTTTTTATTTTAATGCTCTGCATTAAACTACTTTTTACAGCTTCGGCAATTTTTGATGCTTCATCAGGGCTACTTACACCCTCTAAAATTAATGTAAATTCGTCTCCACCTAAGCGTGCTACTGTATCTTTTGTTGTTATACAGCTTTGCAGCCTCGTTGCTACCTGGTGTAATAATAAATCACCGTAGTCATGTCCAAGGCTGTCGTTTACTTCTTTAAAACCATCTAAATCTATAAATATAAGTGCGAATTTCATTCCCTTAATACTTACTAAGCTTTGTAGTTTCTCGTAAAAATACCGTCTATTTGGTAAATCGGTTAACCCGTCTTGGTAAGCATATTGTTGCAACTGAATATTTGCATTTTCAAGTTCATTAGTACGAAGCCTAACTTGGTTTTCTAATGAGCTTTCTCTTTGCTCAATGTTGTATAGCATATCGTTAAAACAAGAAGTTAACTGTCCGACTTCATCTTGTGATAGTTGTTTAGCGCGTAAACTATAATCATGTGACGTTGTTATTTTATTTGCTGTTTGTGCTAAATATAAAATAGGGTTTAAAAAGCGGCGCCTTAGCAAAAGGGATAAAATGAGGCTGATAGCAAAGGTAAAGACCATCAAAATCATTATAAATTTAAAGTAAAAAGTGATTCTGTCTTGAATGTAACTGTTGTTAGCGCGTATTTTTAATACGCCATAATCATGCATATCGAGCTGAAGGGGGGTATTAACCTCAATGCTTTGTTCTATTTCTTCATTTTCGGCTTGAGCAATAACAAGTTGTTCACCAGTCATACTCGTTACCATTATACTAATAACATCTGAGCGTATAAGTATTGGGTTTATAAGCTCTTGTACTGCATCTATATCATTAAACATAAGTGCAGCAGTTATATTGGGTGAAAGCATTTTAGACAGCGACCCCAGGCTTTCTATTTGTTCTTCTTTAGCGCTGGTGATTTCATAAGCACTAAATACAATGGTTACTGTAGCGGTTGATACAAGTGCGACACTCATTAAGATGAATAATAATTTTTTGCTCATTGTATTTAATGCAAATAGTTTTTTCATTGCATTACCTATCTATAACGCGTGCAAGTCGTAGTACTTTTGAACTCATAGTAATGCCTGCATCTTTAAGCTGTTGTGGTGCAATTTCAAAGCGAATTTTACCACTGGAAAGAAAGAATCTGATATGGCCGCCATTTTCAATAAATGAGTCTGTTTCACCAATGACCATAATATTTTTTAGATCTAAAGGAGTTATGTTTTGCCACTGAGCAAATGTATCTGAGGTGATAAATAGCATGTTACACGCAGATGTTGTGACTTCATCAAGAGTGACTAATTTATTATGTAAAGGTAATTTTTTTATAGTGCGATTTTTTAGAGCGGTGTTAGCCACATCAATAAAGTATTTATCAGGGCTACAAATAGTAAATTGATCAAGGGGCTCTAAATGAGAATCCCAGTGTCCAAAACGTGCAAAGTTATACAAGAAGCCTGCTTTTAGCATGTATTCTTTTTCAACAGCGTCAACGCTGGTACTTAAAAGTACCAAGGCTATTAAGCTTCTGTGAATTAGACTTCTTAATTTAATCATCTAATTAGCTTAGAAATTTGCTGAAATTGTAAACGTAATACATTCATCAATATAGTTTGGTAATGTATAGGTTTCGCGCGTATTACTGTACTCAATATGTGAACCTGAAAATAGGTTTTTACCCGAAACAGCAGTAGACCACACAGGAGTAGCCTGCCAATTCCAACTAATATCTAACGTTGTGTAATTATCAGTATTATATGCATTTGAGTTTACTGCTCGTAATGTCGCAAACACGTTATGGTTGGTTAAAAAAGAATAATCGGCTTTTGCAAATAACTGCCTGTTTTTAGAGTCATACCCGATAGCGGGCTCTACTCTAGGAGGTAAATCGTAGTTATAGTCGGTGTAACTGTAACCAAACTCAGTATTGAGATTATCAATTGGTTGCCATGATACTACTAAGTCGAACCCTTTAGTGGTTGTGTCTGCTACAGATGCAAAGTCTAAATCTATACGAGTCATTGTTAGTGCTTGAAATACTTCTGGAATTCTCCCTGCTAGAAATAAATCAAGTATAGGAGTGAATTGTTCAGCATGCGTATTCATATCAATAACCGCTACGTTTTTAGCATCGGTATAATAAGTAGAAAGATCTAATGACCAATCGTTAGCAGTAAAACGGTAGCCTAATTCATAAGATAGATAGTTTTCTGATTTAACTTTGTCATTACCATTTAGGTAGGTTGCAATTCGGTAGTCGTCTATTTGGTCAAAGCCTGAACTTAAACCGGTAAGATCTTTAATTTCTGTACCATTAACTTTAAAGTTGTCGTTAAACTCAATTAATGTTGGTGTACGTACACTTCGCGATATTGCGCCCCAAGTAAGGTGGTTATCTACTGGTTTGTATATAAGTCTTGCTGATGGTTGATTTTCCCAGCCAGTTAAATCGTTATGATCAAGCTTAGTACCAATAATAAAGTCGAGAGTGTCAGGAGTAACATTGTATTGAGCTTGAACAAGTGCACCATATTGTTTGAGGCTATCAAAGTTTTTATCGCTATCTAAAAATACGCTTTCTGCGAAAGATATAGAATTGTATCGGTAGTTCAACCCCCAATCTAACTGTAGAGATTGATATATAAAATTCATTTGATAATCAATATCTATCGATTCAAAGTCTTCTTTAATATAATTTTGAGAGCCATTTTGTTTAAGCCAAGAAATTTGTAGCATTTGATTCGCATCTGGCGACATTCTGTTTTCAAGGCGCGCCATTATGCGCGAGTCTGTTCGCTTTAAATCATCTGAAAATGAAATGTTTTCGTTGGTTTCATCGACAACACCTCGGTAGTTTTGGCCAAGTGTGGAATGAGTTACATCACCCTGAAGTAGCGCAGACCACTCATCATTAGGGGTAAAGTCAGCTCTAAAACCTAAAGAATTTTGCTTAGTTGTGTCGTTAGGATCGAGTGAGATCCCTTTTTTTGATTCATTAGCATCTTTTAAGTGCCCATACACACGGTAGCTGCCTATGTTACTTATATCACCACCGTAGCGAAGATTAGCATCAACATTTATTTGATTACCAGTTGTTACACTTGCGTGTCCACCGCGAGTATCAATACTATTTTTAGTAATGATATTAATAACGCCATTATTTGCGTTACTTCCCCAAAGTAATCCGCCTTGTCCGCGTATAACTTCAATACGTTCAATATCGTACAAAGGAACGTTGAGTGTTTCCCAATAAACAGCGGCAAACTTTGGGGTATATAAGCTTTGTCCGTCAATCATAACCAATAATTTGCTTGAAAAGCGAGAGGCAATGCCTCTTGAGGAAATAGCCCATTGATTGTTATCGAGCTGACGGACAATTAAACCCGGCACCATTTTTAGTGCTTCAGGTACTGATGTAGCACCAGATTTAGTAATTTGTTCTTTACTTAATACATAAATAGATGAGGCGGTATCAAATGCTGATTGTGCTCTTTTCATCGCAGAAGTCGCTTGCACATCCATACCCATTAAAGCATCAAGATCGAGATCTTCATCTTCAAACGGCTCAGCCGTTATAAGAGGGCACACAAAAAGTAATGGCCAAAATAAACGTTGTGATATTTTCACCCAAAAGTCTCCTGCGCAATCAAAAAATCAAAAACAATGACTGTTTTTGTAATACATGTGATATCACACAATATTAACATACATTAACAGCGTAAAAGTATAAATGCGATTAAATCAAAACAACTAATTTTGTAGTAGTTAAAAATTTAACTTCGGCCAATAAAACAGTAAAATTTAAAAAATAAAGTAGATACATTTTATACAATTACATTTATTAAAGAGTCAAAAAATAGAAGTCACTGAGAGTTATATGATTATACTATTTAAAATTTAGTCTATTTTTGAAGGACTTCAAAGTATTTTGCGCTTATTGATTATTTAACTTTGCATATCATGCTTTTACAAGGGCGATATTAATTATACGTGCACGATTAATCTAACTTTGTATTAACTATTATTGTAGTTTCAATTACCTTTGCTTTTATTAAAGGTATATAGAATACTTAAATTCGCTTGGTTTTGCTTTGAAGGCACCAAAGTATGGAAAAAAATGAATTAATTAATGTAGAAGAAGTACTCGATTTAATGCTTGATGCCGTTTGTGTAGTAGATAAACAAGGCACATTTGTTTTTGTAAGCGCAGCATTTGAGCAAATATTTGGTTATACGGCCGACGAAGTTGTAGGCACAAAAATGATTAATTACGTTTACGAAGGTGATCATTATAAAACGCATAATGCCGTAACTTCGCTGTTGTCTGGCGAAATGGTGAACCCTCGCTTTGAAAACCGTTGGATGAGAAAAGATGGTCAAGTAGTTCATATATTATGGTCTGTTCGTTGGTCAGAGCAACATCAAGTCAGAATCGCTGTCGCGCACGATATAACTGAACGTAAAGTAATGGAAGATCAACTCCATTATATGGCACGGCACGATGTGTTAACTGGCCTACCAAATCGTTCTTTATTGATGAATCGATTAGAAAAAGTAATTATTAGTGCAACTACAAACAACACATTTTTTTCTTTACTGTTTATAGACATAAATGGCTTTAAAGCAGTAAACGATACTCACGGACATGAAATTGGCGATAAGCTTTTATGCGCTATAGCAAAAAGGCTTTCAGCGTCAGTAAGGCATTACGACACAGTAGGGCGTTTAGGCGGAGACGAATTTTTAATTATTTTAGATAACTTAAGTTCTAGCCACGAAACTGTCAGAATCAAAAATAAAGTCCTCACTGAGTTTAAAGCCGTCTTTAAGTTAGATGACGTACTACTAAATATTTCACCCAGTATAGGAATTGCAAACTACCCCGAGCACGGCCAAACAGATCACGAACTCATAAAGTATGCTGATCAAGCTATGTACAAAAATAAGCAACGAGGCTTAGATAACGTAACCTATTTACCTCAATAACTAAGCTGAACTATCACCTTAGGTTAAACAATAGTCACAGCGTCCTTAACTACAATGCCTTACTTGCCGACATATTTTTTAATATCGGTTTGCCAGTGCTGCGCTAAAAAATCTATAAATGCTCTTACAACAGTTTGTTGGTAGTTCCTTGATAAATAGGCTGCCCACAAATCATGTCCAGATGATAATGAAGGCGATTATCGTATCGGCAGTAATACATTTTTTACTAATGATGCAGGCGAAAGCAAGGTATCGGTCACTGATTATGCAACCGCAATGATTGATGAAGCGCAAAATGCGGCGCACGTTAATAACCATATTTGTATGCCTACTAATATGGTTACTAATCAAAAGCGTTTGATTATTTAGATATAACAATACTGGCTCACAAGGTTAAAATAATTTAATCTGAGCGTATTAATACTTATTAAATTATTTGCCTTATGAGCCTTCTTTTTTCTCTTGCGTTAGCAAGCCTTCCCGCTTTACCAGAGCCAGTTGCTAATAATGCTGTGGCTAAAGTTACAGTACAAAACCAAACCTATTTTTTAAGCTTTATGGGGCTGGGGCGCGATAAACAATACTCGTCAGTGCATAACAAAGTGTGGGCGCTTAAAGTTGGCGATTCACAGTGGCAATCTAAAACTGGTGTGCCTTCAAGCTTGCCACTAAAAGGGCGCTTAGCAAGCACCGCAGTCGGTTTAGGCGAGTACGCCTATGTGTTTGGCGGCTATACGGTAGCAGAGGATCATACTGAAGTTTCAAGCCCCGACGTATATAAGTACGACGTAATAAAAGATACCTACACTCATCTTGCGAGCATGCCAGTACCCGTAGACGATAGCGTAGCGCTGAGCTACAAAGCGCGTTACATTTATCTAATTAGCGGTTGGCATAACGATGGCAACGTAAACTTAGTGCAAGTGTACGACACGCAAAATAATACATGGCAACAAGCCTCGCCATTTTTAGGTGAGCCCGTATTTGGCCAAGCTGCTGCAATTAGCGATAATACCATTGTTATTTGTGATGGCGTTAAAACACAAGCTAATCCTGATTCGCGTCGCTCGTTTGCAGGTGTAGCGCAGTGCTTAAAAGGCACAATAGATTCAACTAACCCACAAAAAATAGATTGGCGTACGTTGCCACATCCAACGGGCAGCGCTCACTATCGAATGGCAGCTACCAGCTATAACGGCAATATTTATATGATGGCAGGCTCTAATAACCCATATAACTACAGCGCAATAGGCTACGACGGCAAACCTGCACCAGCAAGTGACCATGTTTGGCGCTTTAGTATCGAAAAAAACGAATGGCAGATTTTATCACCAGTTGAAGTAAAGAGTATGGATCATCGTGGTTTACTTGAGCACAGCGGTATTTTATATCGAATTGGCGGTATTGATAACAGTCAGCAAGTAAGTGCTAACGTACTCGGTTACGAGGCGCCAAAGTGAACACCCTTTACATTACCGGAGCGGGAGTCAGCGCAGCCAGTGGTATTCCCACCTTTAGAGGGGAGGATGGTTATTGGACCATTGGCAGTAAAAATTATACGCCTATGGAAATGGCAACGCGCGCAATGTACCAAAATGCCCCTAAAGAATTTTTAGCATGGTATTACCATCGCTTTGCAACGTATCGCAACCATGGCCCAAACGACGTACACCATTGGCTAAGTGACAAAAACCTAATTACTCAAAACATAGATGGGCTTGATGGCAAAGCGGGTAATAAAAATTACATTGCTATTCATGGCAGGCTTGATCAAATGACCTTATTTCATGAGCAAGGTGAGCCAGCCACGCCACTTGCCACCCCGTGGGATAGTGTAGAAGAAAGCCGCCTGCAAGAGTCTCTTTTTGAGCTATTTAATATTCAACACCAAACGCCTGTGCTAAACCATTCATTTAAGCCCTTTGTTTTATTATTTGACGAATATTACACCGAGCTTTACAGAATAACAGAAGCACAACAGCGTATGCTCAACGCCGATAAAATTGTATTTATGGGCACCTCGTTTAGCGTTAATATTACGCAAATGGCAATTGAAATAGCCCGAAATTACGACATTCCTGTTGAAGTGGTTGACCCTGAGCCTGCACATATTTTGCACGCTAACGTCACATATAAAAAAATGAATGCATTAGATTACATTCAATCTAATTAATAAGTGCTATATTTTAAAGGGATTGATAATGTTTTCTTAAATATTACAATCTCTTTATATAATATTAACGAGTCAAAAATGTTATTATTATCCTGATTATAACAATACTAAAGAGATCTGAATGAGCGACTTAACTGCAATAGCAAACTTGTCCATTTTACTTGTAGAGCCTTCAGAGGTTCAGCAAAAAATAATAATAAAATCGCTTTTAGAAAGTGGTGTAAAACAAGTTGAAACTGCATCTACACAAACACAAGCGCTTAGCTTATTAGCAAGTTATCACCCTGATCTAGTTATAAGCTCTATGTATTTATCTGACGGGACAGCCGACTCACTATTGCAAGAAATAAGATCAAACCCTATCACCGAGCATCAACCTTTTATGCTTATATCGAGCGAGCGTAATAAAAAATACCTTGAGCAATTACGCCAATCAGGTGTGCTTGCTATTTTGCCTAAGCCTTTCAGCGCAAAAGCCATTACCCGCGCTCTTAAAGCAACTTTAGATATTATAAGCGAAGAAGAAGTAGAACTTGATCATTTTGACGTAACATTACTAAGAGTGCTTGTTGTAGATGATAGCCGCTTTGCGCGTAAACACATAATACGCGTACTTGCGGGTATGGGAATACCTGCCCCGGTAGAAGCTGTAAACGGTAAAGAAGCTATTGAGCACTTAAACAACCAATCGTTTGACTTAATTGTAACCGACTACAATATGCCAGAAATGGACGGACGAGAACTAACAGAAACCGTTAGAGGCTCAAATAGTTACTCACATATCCCTATTTTAATGGTGAGCTCAGAGGCAAACGAAACGCACCTAGCAAATATAGCTCAAGCGGGAGTTGATGCTATTTGTGATAAACCGTTTGAACCAGCCACAGTGCGAGAATTATTGTTTAAAATAATGTCTTAAAAGTAAGTACAAGCGTAGGACGGTAGGACGGTTATTATTTGGCCTACGCTTATCTTTAAAATACATTTACTATTACAGTTTTCCTAATCTATAAATGAGTAATGCAGTTTTTTTAATGTTTTTATCAAGGCTGGTTAAATCGGCTGTTTCGTTTTTAGTGTGCGCGCCGCTGCCCATTAAGCCCAAACCATCAAGCGCCATATCAACATGGCTTGCCGCAAACGAAATATCTGCAGCGCCTGCATTACGTGGGTTTGCTGCTACTACTTTGTTGAAGCCTAAATCATGGCTTGCGTCGCTGTATAATTCTAATAGCTTTTTATTGCCATCAGTTAATGCCATTGGCGGGTAACCGTCTTCAAAAATAAGCTCTGCTTTACTGCCATTTAAACTGTTGCTAGCAATAAGTTGCATTGATCTTTTTGCGTTTTCTAATTGTTTTGGTGAAAGTGCGCGTAAATCACCTGCTACATGCACGGTTTGTGCTATTACATTACTTTTACCAAACGCCGTTGCTGACGAATTAGCACTGTCGTAATCGGCATTTGTACCGCCTACAATAAGCCCCGGGTTAAACGTTAAATTAGGTTGCGTGGCAAGCTGCTCTCTAAAATCATTTAAAATACGTGATGTCTCGTAAATAGCGCCATAACCAACGTTTTCGCTAAATATTTGCGAAGAATGCGCCGCATTTGCCGTTACGTTTAGCGTCCAACCGGTATAACCACGGCGCGCCGCCATGGCAGTTTTAATATTGTTATCGCCATTTTCATAACCAAGCGCTACGTCAGCCCAAATTGCCGCATCAACAATAGCTTGTTTAGATAAGCTAAGCGGGCGACCGCTGCTTTCTTCATCGCCGGTTAGTAACACTTTTATGCTTACATTTTCGAGTAAATTAAGGGCTTGTAAGCTTTTAAGTGCAGTAATTATTACCGTGTTACCGCCTTTCATATCGGCAACGCCTGGGCCACTTGCGGTGTTTTCATCAAGCTGTTTGTAGGTAGTAAAGTTATCATTTTTGTCAAATACCGTATCTAGATGGCCGATCATCAGTATTTTTATTGCATCGGGATCATTACTCTCATGGGTTGCTAATACATGTCCTGCGCGGTTAAACGCACTGCCATCAAGCCATTCTACTTTAAAACCTATGGCTTTAAGCTGCTCGCTTGTCAGCGCACCTACTTTTTTTACACCTTCAATATTAAGCGAACCGCTATTAATATTTACGGCTTGCTTTATTTCTTGCAATGCTTGGGGAATGTTTTTATCGACCTGTTTTACTATTTCACGCTCATTTTTGTCAAGCGCAGCATGGCTTGTAAGCGGCAAGGTACTAGCAATTGTGAGAATAAGTGCATGGCTAAATTTTAAAAATGACATAACAGCATAATAAGTGAGAAATAAGAATATTTAATATGAAGTAAAAATCCAGAGTATTCAATAGAAGTAGGTTGCGATTTTTAACTAATTTTATAAGCAATAACGAGTTACAGGTTTAAGGGGGAATGCGTTATTGGTTTAAACACAGGTATTTAAATATAACCACTTAACTAATAATCAACCTGTGCAACTAAACAGCAATTTGCCTGATATTACTGACCTCCACCATTTTGTATTTTTGCTACATTTAGAAAAGTTGAGACTGAACTAACTGTTTACAAATACTTATTTTATAGCTAGGGTAAAACCATTGTAATATAAGAACATTTGTCATTTTTAGGCGACAAATGTCGTAGACTAAATTGTAAGATTTATAGGTATAAACAATGAGTAACTTAGTTGTATTAATAACGGGTGCTAATAGGGGAATCGGTTTCGAATTAGCCAGACAATACCTTATAAATGGATGGACAGTAATTGCTACCTGTAGAGATCTAGAAACGGCGGTTGCTCTAGTTTCATTGAAAGGTAAGTTTCCAAATAAATTGTCTATTGAACTAATGGATATCACTTGCCCTGAAAAAATTAAGACGTTGGCAAGTAAACTTAATGAGGAAAATATTAAATTAGATTTAATAGTAAATAATGCGGGATATTTGGATCGAGAAAACACAAGTATCCATACTATTAATTACGCTAATGCCGAAATGTGTTTTAAGGTGAATTCACTTGGACCACTATATTTAACTCATTGCTTTTTACCTTTAATAAATAAAAAACGCTTATGTAAGATAGCCGTTATTTCTTCTGCTATGGGATCTTTGTCGCTAGAACAAAGTGTGGATTGGTATGGTTATCGAATGTCTAAAGCAGCAGCCAATATGCTAGTAGTGAACTTATCACAAGAACTTGTTAATGATAATGTGGCTGTGGTAGCTGTTCACCCCGGTTGGGTTCAAACCGATATGGGTGGCTCTACAGCAAGTGAAAATGTTGTAGATTCGGCTCTTGGAGTTATGAACGTTATTCTGAATTTATCTATTGATAATACGGGAAAGCTTTATAGTTTTAATGGTGATGAGTTACCGTTCTAATAAATATAACAACACGCTATGAGGTGGATAACTAGTAAAGTCAGCTATTAATTGCAAATTTTAAAACTGCTGAGCCTCTTCGTTTTAAGGCTATTAAATACGTCAATTCATCGTAGGGTGTTAACGCGGTTTAAGATCCATAACCCATTCATGCAGCGCTCTAGGTATGTAAGTGAGAAATAAGAGTATTTAACATGAAGTAAAAATACACAGGATTCAATAGAAGTAGATTGTGATTTTTAACTAATTTTATAAGTAATAACGAGTTACAAGTTTAAGGACCATGGGGTGTACGCATTATTGGTTTAAACACAGATATTTAAAATATAACCTGTTAACTAAGTAGCCATTATTACAACATAGCAATATGTCTTATATTACTGATCTCCACCATTTTGGGGTTTTGCTACATTTAGAAAAGGTAAGGCGAATCTAACTAACTGTTTACAGTTGTTTATTTTATAGCTAGGATAAAATCATTGTAATATAAAGACATTTGTCGGTTTGTAAAACGACAAATGTCGTAGACTAAATTGTTATGTTTGCCAGTACATCAGGAAGCTGAGATTAAAATGAAAGTAAGTAATCCGTTGACGATTATCGCTATATTTGCAGGGCTGGCAGAAACGCTTGCAACAGTTGCTCTTGTTAAACTTCCGCTAGAAATACAACAAATATTTGTCTATTTCGTTATAGCTTTCCCGTCTGGAATCGTCTTGCTTTTCTTCTTTGTACTTTACTTCAAGAACATCGTTTTGTACGCACCAAGTGATTTTGATGATCAAAATCACTACCTCGAAGCAAATCATATTAAGAAAACATTAAATGAGCGCGTTGATGAAATATTTAGTGAAATTAATAAAAATGGAACAAGGCTGACCAACGAAGAAATTGAAAAAGCAAAGAGTAGTTTGGGAGACAGCATTGATAAAACAGTGGCTATATCAAACAGAGAAAGAGACATTCTTGAATTACTCGAGGACGGCCCCGCGTCGCTGGACCGTATTGCTAACCATGTAAATACAAGTCATCAATCAACGGCCAAATTACTCCATAAATTAGACCAAAATGGATATCTTGAGCGTGAAAAAGATGCGACAGGAAATATTACATGGTCACTTGGAACATAACAAACGGCTGCACCGGAAAAATTTCCGCTGTCACCTTTTGTGCAAAAACACGCACAAAAGCCGCCATCAAAAATTTGCTCGGTGAGCCGGGCGTTATAACTCAAGGCCGAAATATTGAGATACAAACACTTCAAACCTCTAATTCACAACTTTACACACTCTTTTGTTGGAGGATGTAATTATCTTGATGATCGTTTTATCTTCGAAGATCTGTTTGACTTAGCGAAGACTAGAGAAGGTAAAAAAGTGATTATTAATTGGCTACCAATAACTGATAGTCATGACTCTGAATTGAGCGAACGTGTGAAAGCTTCGATAGGTTTTTATCAACAATGGCTACCTAAAATGGCAGCGAGCCTAGATGTAGATATCGTGCACTTACTAGATTACCGAACGGAAGTGTATTTGACTAAACATAGAAACATAAATGTGAAAGCTATAGCTCATGATGATAGAGGAAGAGAATACGAGTACTTTGTAGAATGTTGAGTTATAACAAACACATTAAACCTGACTCCGCAAGCAGGCCGGTTTTTGCAAAATTAACGGCGCAAAAAAGCGTCCAACTTGCTCCGCTGTTTATGCGAAGCGTTAGCAATCAGCAGGAAATAATGGTCACTTGGAATTTTAAGAGTTTAAAAAGCCGTATCCAAGAGCAGGTATCTGATACCCAGTATAAGCGTTTAGATCAATACATGAATGCGTTTGATTGGAAAGGTAAAGCTGTCGGATTTCACTTAAATGAAGCACATGTTTGTTTTGAAAAGTTCAGAGATTGTAGCCTTGATAACTATATAACCCTGATGAATAAATTGGTTAATAATGTTCCTTTTCCAGAGTTTCATTCAGCTAAAGCTCATAGAGAAGTATCGATTGTTTCAGCTGCAATGATGGTTCACAGTCTACCAGAAACACTTGCTCAAATATTGGTCGTATGTCTTCAGTTGCCAGCTGAAGATATTCATAAAATATCTGTTTATTCAGTTCGTAAGTCCATGAAGCAATCTAAGATCAAGGAAAAGTTCATAAATTTAATAAACTCTGATGAATATCGCTATATTAATGCATTTGTAAATACTTCAAAGCATATAAGTTTAGTTAAACCGATGTATTCATTTGCTTTCGATGGAACGACAGTTCATAGCATAGCTTTTGATGAGTTTTCATTCAAAGGCACTAATTTTAAGTCTATAAGGGACGAAGTGCTTATTGATTATATACAAAAGTTAAGGACTGCATGTGTAGAAATCGGAGCTGAGATTTAACACAAGCAGCTATCAGGTTTAACATTATTAACATTAAACCTGACAGCCCGAACTCAACCAAGCAACATTTAATTAGTCGGCATTAAATAAATCTCGCGTACGCTGTTGCGCTGGTTTGCTTCAATGGCAAAGAGTACGGCGTCGGCTACATCTTGTGGGTCGAGTTTGTCGGGTTTAGCTTCATCAAAAAATGGGGTGTTTACCATGCCTGGTGCTATGGTTGTGCAGCGGCCATTCCATTCGCTCATTTCCTCAGCTAAGTTTTGTCCAAAGCCATAAGCAAACCATTTAGTTGCACCGTAAATAGAGCCACCAATTGGCTTACGGCCAGCGGCAGAGCTGGTTAATATAAAGTGACCTTTATTTTGGCGTAAATGCGGCAGTGTTAGTTTTGCAGTCCATAGCAGCGCTTTAATGTTTATGTCGATCATGGTTGACCACTCATCTGGGTCACCTTTTTCGGTGCCAGCGGTTGAAACACCCATGCCTGCGTTAGCAAAGGCTACATCCAATCGGCCAAACTTTTCAATGCCTTTTGTTACTACGTTTTCAAGTGCGGTAAAGTCTGTGGCATCTGCAGCTACGCTAAGTGCGTTATTTGAGCCTAATGACTCAACTAATTTAGTTAATTTGTCTTCGCTTCTGGCGGTTAAAATGACTTTGTGACCATTGTTAACCAGCGTTTTTGCGGTTGCTTCGCCAATACCGCTTGAAGCACCTGTAATGAGGACTATTTTTTCTTTCGCCATGATTATTTCTCCTATGTTTACATATTCAAAATTATGAGAATAGTTTTACTAATGAGTTGGTCTTAAATGTATTTCTCTGATGTTATTGCGCTGATTTGCCTCAATGGCAAATAACACAGCATCGGCAACATCTTGCGGGTATAACTTGTCAGGTCTTGCTTCATCAGTAAAAGGGGTATTTACAGCGCCTGGGGTGATGGTTGTACAGCGCCCATCCCACTCACTAATTTCTTGTGCTAGGTTTTGAGAAAAACCATAAGTAAACCATTTGCTTGCACCGTATATAGAGCCTTTAACAGCTCTGCGACCAGTTGCTGAGCTAGTAATAATAAAGTGTCCTTTGCTTTGGCGTAAATGCGCAAGCGTTAGTTTTGCAGTCCACAATAGGGCTTTAATGTTTATGTCGATCATGGTTGACCACTCATTGGGGTCGCCTTCTTCAACTCCTAAAGTGTCTAGCCCTTTACCTGCATTAGCAAAGGCAACATCCAAACGGCCAAATTTTTCAATGCCTTTAGCAACAACGTTTTCAAGCGCGGTAAAGTCGGTTGCATCTGCGGCTACGCTAATGGCGTTATCTGAGCCCAACGACTCTACTAATTCAGTTAATTTATCTTCGCGTCTAGCGGTAAGTATTACTTTATGACCATTGTTGACCAGCATTTTTGCGGTTGCTTCGCCAATACCACTTGAAGCGCCGGTTATGAGTACTATTTTCTCTTTTCCCATAGATAACCTCTTTTGTGAACATTGAAAGCTTAAAATAACCATACCAATAAACGATTAACCTATATTGAATAGGGGCTATAAATTAGCCGTAAATAGGCGGGCTTTACGTATCAAAAACCATAGTTTTAACGGTATTTTTAAAGTTGAAATAAGTGATTAAAAAAGATAGGTTTAAATTTTTTATTCTATATACTCGCGCCACTTCTTTTGAAGTCGGTTTTTATTAGATTTAACCATTATTTTGCTGAGTTTCAGCCACATTTATCGGAACAAACATGAAAGATAAGCTTTTAGCGTTTTGGCAAAGCCATTCAGAAACAATCATCACTTTAGGGTACAAAGTGATTTTAGCGTTGGTGATTTTAGTTGCGAGTGCCTTAATTGCACGCTCGGTTAAAAAGGCGATTAAAAACTCTAAATCGCCATTAAAAAGGGTAGATAGTACGCTACTCCCGCTTTTATCGAGTATTGCTGGTTATTTAGTTTATATAATTGGCGGGCTATTTATTTTAGATATTTTTGGCGTTAATACGGCAAGCTTAATTGCGCTAATGGGCGCTGCAGGTTTAGCGATTGGTTTAGCCCTTAAAAATACGCTGAGCAATATTGCTGCGGGTATTATGCTGCTAATACTCAGACCTTTTAAAATAGGCGACTTTGTTGATGCCAGTGGCACGCTTGGTACTGTGAGTGAAATAAACCTGTTTACCACGATTTTTAAAACCACCGACGGTCTTTATATAGCATCGCCTAACGGCAAAGTATGGGGTGGCAATATTAAAAACTTTACCCGTAACGGCAAAAGACGAATGGACATAGTGGTGGGTATTTCGTATGCCGACTCTATTGATGTTGGCTTAAATGTACTTAAAGAATTAGCAGCATCAGAGAGCCGATTACTTGCAGAGCCTGCTCCTAAAGTAATGGTGACTTCAATAGGCGAAAGCGCAGTAAACATTCAATTACGTGCGTGGGCTGTTAATGGTGATTATTGGCAAACCGTGTGGGATTTAAATAAACGTGTTAAAGAAGCAATTGAAGGCGCTGGGCTGAGTATTCCGTTTCCGCAGCGTACGCTGCATTTATCGGAGTCGATGGCGTCGGCAATAACTGTTAACAAAGATGCTTAAATATGTATTAACATAAACATAAACACGAATAAAAATAGCGAGCCTTTGCTCGCTATTTTTGTATTAGCCTTTGTGCTGACGAGGTATTAACCTTCTAATTGAAAGTCGTACACTGAGCCTAAATTAAGTAGCTGCGTTAGCTCATCAAGTGCTTGGTAGCTTTCGGTGAGTAGGGCTGAATCTGCAAAGTCACTTGCGCCTAATTTGTCGCGGTAGTTACGTTTTGCCCAGTCACACAGTTGTGTGTATTTAGTATCAGTTAAAATAACCTCAGGGTTTACTGCAGCAAGTTCTTGCTCGTTAAGGGCTACACGTAAACGCAAGCAAGCTGGGCCGCCGCCATTTTGCATACTTTGGCGTAAATCAAAAAACTGTACTTGGTTTACTGGGTTATCAGCCATAATCATTTCTTCAATGTAGGCGTTAACCGCGCTGTTGCGTTTACACTCTTGTGGTGCCACTAACAGCATTGAACCATCTTCAAGGCTCACTAGCTGGCTATTAAATAAATAACTACTTACAGCATCGGTAATGCTTACTTTATCGGTAGGTACTTCAATAATGTAAAATTCTTTATTGCCCACATACGCTTCGCGAATATCTTGCAGTGCCAAAGCTTGGTTTAAAAATGCTTGCTGGTGGCACAGTAATACGTTGGCGTTACCTACTGCAATTACATCGTTATGAAACACGCCTTGGTCTATTACGTCTGGATTTTGCTGTAGTAAAATTTGGCTTGAATCTTTTAAGTTATGTAAGCGACAAATTGCTTCTGAGGCTTCGAGTGTTTGCCTTGCAGGAAATTTAGCTGGTTTTGGTAATTGGCTATTAAACGCGCTGGCACCAAATACAAACATTTCAAGGCCTTGCTCGCCGTGGCTGTCACAAAAACGAGTATGGTTTGCTGCACCTTCGTCGCCAAAAAAGCCTTGGTCGGGCAAATGGGTATGATGCGCAAAGTATTTGTCGTTGTTAAACATCGCTTTTAATAAGCGTGTAGTGGTTGCAGGCTCTAATGAACGATGAAACTTATTATTTAAATTAGCTGAAGTAAAATGTACTTTGCCGTCGGTTGTATCAGGAGATGGCGATACCGTAGCGGCATTGGCTGTCCACATTGCTGACGCTGAATAACACGCGCGTAATAAAATAGGATCTGCTTTAAATGCTTTATGAATTACTTGTGCATCGTTACCGGTAAAGCCTAAGCGGCGCAGTACGTTTAAGTCGGGGCGCGCATGAGGGGCAAATACACCTTGAGTTAGGCCTTTGTCGTGCATGGCTTTCATTTTTTCAAGGCCTTGAAGCACTGCCTCTTGAGGATTTGAAAAGCTTGCTGCGTTATTTAACGAGGCAACATTACCATACGATAAACCAGCGTAGTTGTGAGTAGGGCCAACTAAGCCATCAAAATTAACTTCCAAAGCGTGCATACACGTTCCAACTAAAAATTTTCAATAGGGTGCAACAATACAACGCAATAGGGTTGCTTGCAAAGTTATAAACGCAGTGTTTTTACTAATTTTTGATGTTTTTAAATGGGGAATTTATTACAAGGGGGATTGTTTTTATATTGAACGATTAATTTGAAGTTTAACTAAAATGTACATATAAATTTCATAGTGTGTAAAAGCTTAGCCTAAAGTAGGTTTATACATTTAAGCTTTATGCCAAGCCTTTACACAATACGATGTTACTTAACATAGGCGCGCTCTTTATCAGCGGTTGTATGGGTATTTGTTGGATCATTAACTTGCCAAACGCTAATGTCTAAACGCCATAAAAGATAAAGGGTATGGTATAAATTGAACATGGTTTTTCCTTGGTATTTTCACTGAACACATCAGTGTATAGGAAGAAGTATGCCAACATTAACTTGAATATTTTATGAATAAAAATCAGGTATTTAGTATTTGAGTGTAAATACATACTTAAGGATTAGCACCAAAGAGGTGAAGTATTACTAAAAGATGCACCAGTGTGGTGTGTTTTTAGCAAAAAGCCCTGCAACTATTGGGTCACTTAAATGTGCAAGGCTTTTTTAAAAATGTAGTCACTTAAAAAGTAAATTAGCGGCCTACTTTTCCTTTTACTAAAGGCTCGAACGACATTACTTTAAACTTGCCGTGGCTTTGATTTTTGCCATTATTAAGCACTGGAGAATTATGTAAATCGTCAACGGTAAAGTATATTTTATGATCGGCTCCGTAGCTAAAGCCATCAGGCCAGCTTAAGCGTTCGTCCTTAAATAATACTTCGTAGTTGCCAGTGGGTTTAACTACGCCAATTGCGCCATTGGTTATGTCGGTTACATATACGTTACCGCCGCCATCAACAATAATACCGTCTGAAATTGGTTTAGTGCCGTAACGCGTAACTTTGTCTTCAAGTGCTTTAGCCGAAAGGCTCTCGTTATTTATATCGCTGGTGGCAATGCGGTAAACCGACGTGCCCGACATAGAGCCAAAGTAAAGCCAGTCTTCGTTAGGGTCAAGCGTAATTGGGTTAACACCTAAGCGAGCAGGTTGTCCGCCAAGGCTCATTGTGCGCCCATCAATAACCATATCGACATTTTCGGCTGTGGTGTAATGGCTATTTTGTAATACTCTGCGTGCGACACCTGTTTTAAGGTTAACCGTAATAATAGCGGCTTGGCTGCCTTGGGCTGTGTCGGCAATGTATACAACGCCATGCTTATTATCGATGACTAAATCGTTTAAAAACGAGGTGTCGGTAATGGTCGGTTTAGCCAGATAAATAATTTTATGTAGTTGCTCTTTGTTTGTATCCCAACCTACTAAGCGCCCAGCGTGATCGGGCCCTGAAGTGTCGAGCATCCATAAAACGCCATCGCTTGATACGTTTATACCAAGCACATCGTAAAAACCTTTACCGTTATTGTACGCGTATGCCCATTCTTCATTAGGGTAGGGCTTAGTTGTACCATCGCTTAAAAGCTCCATAATTTTTTGCTTTTGGCCAAAAAAGCCATGCACAGATAAAAACTTTCTGCCGGATGGGGTAATAGCAATGTTGCCCGGTGGGTGCTGCGCATCAAAAGTGGCTACTGTTTTTAAATCAGCATTTTGGTTAGCAGTATTAGCAGTTACTGCGTTACTACCTAAAAGTGCCGTGCTACACGCCGCAGCTAATAGTAATTTTTTAATATGAGTCATTTTTAAAACCTTTTAAAACACGTTTATTGTTTAAAAATTAAGAGCCTAATCGGCTAAGTCGTTTACTACTAAATCGAGCAGCTGCATCAACTGCTTCGCTTGTTTTGCATCTACACTATCAAATTTACATAAAATATTTTTAGGGATATCGGCTGCTTTTAATTTAAGTGATTGGCCATGCTGGGTTAGCTGCACTAGGCGTTTGCGTTGGTCGTGCTCATCTTTAATAACAGCTAGTAATGATTTGTCGCTCATTTTTTTGAGTATTTGGGTCATTGCACCGCCGTCTATCGCGGTTTTATCTTTTAGCTCGGCAATTGTTATTTCGTCTTGCTCCCACAGCGCCATCATTACTACGTATTGCGGGTAAGTTAAATTTAGTTTGCTTAAAGGCTCGCGATACGCACGCGCAATGCTGTTAGATGCCATATATAACCGGTGGCATAACTGATTTTTTAACTTTAATTGCTCAAACGGCATAACGTTATCCTTTATTTCGATGCATGTTATTTTAATTTGCATGCAAAGTATTTGCAATCTCTAATTACTTGTTCTATTATTTTGCACACAAACTAAATTGATTGATGTTTTTAAACTTTGGAGTTCATTATGAATGTATTACAAAACGTAGCTTACACTGCAAAAGCAACTGCAACTGGCGGCCGTGAAGGCGTAGCTAAATCTGATGATGGTCGTTTAGATGTAAATTTATCGACACCTAAAGGTTTAGGCGGAGACGACGGACAAGGCACTAACCCAGAGCAATTATTTGCCGCAGGTTATGCAGCATGTTTTATTGGCGCACTTAAATTTGTAGCAGGTAGCGAAAAAATAGATTTACCAAGCGACACACATATTAATTCACAAGTGTCTATTGGTGCTATTGAAGGCGGTTTTGGTATTGCAGTAAAACTTGCTGTATCACTAGGTGATATGGATAAAGCTGCAGCGCAAACGCTTGTAGATAAAGCACACCAAGTATGCCCATATTCAAACGCAACACGTGGCAATATTGAAGTAGAGCTTTCAATTATTTAATAACTAAATAAAGAAAAGTTATAAAAGCACACAACGACAATTAGTCGTTGTGTGCTTTTTTGCGTTTAAGGCATAAAAATTAAATATACGATAAAACGTATATTCACTATTCCATATGTTGTTATTTTGTTTTATTGTGTATGCACTAACACAGTGAGGACAGTATGGAACAATTCAACCCACTCCAATTTTATAAATGCCTAGCGGACGATACGCGTTTAAAGGCAATGCTATTAATTAGCCATCAAGAAGAGCTATGTGTATGCGAACTGGTTGCTGCACTTGAGTTAAGCCAGCCTAAAGTGTCTCGCCATTTAGCGCAGTTAAGACAATGCGGATTATTGAGCGACCGAAAACAAAATCAATGGGTTTATTACAGTATTAATAAAGCCCTGCCAGAGTGGGCTAAAAATGTGTTAACGCAAACCCTGACTGCTAACCCTTCATTTTATCAAAACGATTTAACGCGCTTAAATGTTATGGGTAATCGCCCTGAACGTATTACTAGCTGCTGTAACTAACTAATAAATTAACTTATTAAAGGTATTTAATTATGACTATTAAAGTAGGTATTAACGGTTTTGGCCGTATGGGACGTTTAACACTGCGTGCAGCAGTTGATTGGCCAGAAATAGAGTTTATTAAAGTAAATGATGTAGCGGGCGATGCTAAAACACACGCACATTTAATTGAGTTTGACTCAGTGCACGGACGCTTAGCGCAGCAGGTTACTAGTGATGATAATAGCTTTAGTGTGGGTAAGCACACGATTGCAGTTACCAACAACAAAACCATAAATGAAACTGATTGGTCAGATTGCGATGTAGTAATAGAGGCCAGCGGTAAAATGAAAACCACTGAGCTGTTAAATCAATATTTAGCGCAAGGTGTTAAGCGTGTTGTGGTAACAGCACCAGTAAAAGAAGACGGTATTTTAAATGTAGTAATGGGTGTAAACGATGACCTATATAACCCAAGTGAGCATAAAATTGTTACAGCTGCTTCTTGCACAACTAACTGTTTAGCGCCAATAGTAAAAGTACTCCAAGAAAAAGTGGGTATTAAGCACGGCTCAATGACCACTATTCACGACATTACTAATACCCAAACGATTATAGATGCCCCTCATAAAGATCTACGCAGAGCGCGTTCATGCGGTACTAGTTTAATACCAACAACAACAGGCAGTGCAACAGCCATTACGCATATTTTTCCTGAGCTTAAGGGTAAATTAAACGGCCATGCTGTGCGTGTACCTCTTACTAACGCGTCAATTACCGATTGTGTTTTTGAGCTAGAGCGAGGTGTTACACAAGATGAAGTAAACACTTGGTTTAAAAATGCTGCAAATAACGAGCTTAAAGGTATTTTAGGTTATGAAGAAAGACCGCTTGTATCTATAGATTATAAAACAGATCCACGTAGTTGCACCATAGATGCGCTTTCAACTATGGTAATTAACAACACTCAGCTTAAATTATACGCTTGGTATGATAACGAATGGGGTTATGCAAACCGTACCGCTGAGCTAATGCTTAAAGTTGCACAAAGTGATGTGGTTTAATCTCGTTTTAAAAGGTTTAAATTCATGCTTGCGCAGTTAGCTAATTTACCAAGCTCTATAAAACAATATTTAATAATTACCGGTAATTACTGGGCATTTACCCTTACTGATGGCGCACTAAGGATGCTGGTGGTGCTGTATTTTCATCAGTTGGGTTATGGTGCATTTGCGATCGCCATGTTGTTTTTGCTTTATGAAATTTTTGGCGTAATCACCAATTTAGTAGGTGGTTGGCTTGGGGCACATTTAGGGTTAAATAAAACCATGAATGTAGGGCTTGGGCTACAGCTTGTAGCTTTAGCCATGCTTTGCGTTCCTGGAGATTGGCTAACCGTTGCCTATGTTATGGCAGCGCAAGCACTGAGTGGCATAGCTAAAGACTTAAATAAAATGAGCGCAAAGAGCGCCATTAAGTATTTAGTACCACAAGACGATGCAGGGCAAAGCCAATTATATAAATGGATTGCCATACTTACGGGCTCTAAAAATGCGTTAAAAGGAGTGGGCTTTTTTTTAGGTGGCTTGCTACTTACCGTATTTGGTTTTGTGGGGGCATTAATAAGCCTAATTGCTTTACTTAGTGTTGCGTGGGTTATTAGTTTAATTTTTTTAAAAGGCGATATTGGTAAAGCTAAAAACAAACCTAAGTTTAAAGAATTATTTTCTAAATCGCGGGCAATCAACTTACTTAGTGCAGCGCGTTTATGCTTATTTGCGGCGCGCGATGTATGGTTTGTGGTTGCATTGCCGGTTTACTTAGCCGCTCAGTTTAACTGGGATCACTGGTGGGTAAGCGGCTTTATGGCTTTGTGGGTAATTGCTTATGGATTGGTGCAGTCGCAAGCACCGCGTATAACAGGGCAAAGTGATTCAAACTCACATTCAGTCAAAAAAGCGTATTGGTGGGTTGCTCTATTAAGTGGCGTAACTGGCATTTTAGCGTTGTTGATGCAATTTGATGTAGCGGTACATTTTACGCTTGTAATCGGCTTACTTATTTTTGGTGGTGTATTTGCTGTAAATTCATCGCTGCATAGTTACTTAATAGTAAGTTTTGCTAAAAACGATGGGGTGTCGCTCGACGTTGGCTTTTATTATATGGCCAATGCGATAGGGCGTTTGCTTGGTACGGTGCTTTCTGGCTGGGTTTTTCAAGTATATGGGCTTAGTGCGTGTTTATGGGTAAGTGTATGTTTATTAATTGCAGCCTCAATTACAACGGCACGTTTGGCTAAACTTTAAAAAACTCAACGTATTGTATTAAATTCAATTTGTTTAACGATATTCATAGCTTCGTTGGTTAGATCTACTAAACTGTATCAGTAGTTTTAATTTAAAGGGTGTGATGAATGCGAGAAATATCGTTAGCAAAAAAGTTACTCTGGCTAAGTGTCGGTAGTATATTTATAACTGTACTAGTGCTATCAGGCATTTTGTGGTGGCAGTTATCATCAAGTAATAAGCAGTTAGCGACCAAATCCGAAGAGTACATTATTGTAGAAGTAGAAGAAAAGCTTAATGCTCATGCGGCTGGATACGGAGAAAAAATTGCTGGCTTTATTAATGAAGCTTACCGTGTTCCTTATTCATTAGCGGCACTACTTGGCGATGCAGCAAAACAAAGCACTTTAGACCGAGATACAGTTGTCAGTATAAATAAAGCGGTTTTAGAACAAAACACTCTCTTATCATCTATTTATTCTCAATTTGAACCAAACGCTTTTGATGGGCAAGATTCTCAATATCAACAAGGGTATAAGCATTCAGTAGATAGTGCTGGTACGTTAGAGGTATATATAACTCGCGATCAAAAAGGCGTAATTGAACAACAAAAAGTAGCGAATGCTGCCGATAAATATATTACCTCTTTAAATGAATTTGGTATTCGCGAAGCGCAGTGGTATTTGTGCGCAAAAGACACACTTAAGCCTTGTATTATGGAACCGTATTTATACGAAATCCCATCGGGCGATTCGGTAATGCTAACTTCGTTAACCGTGCCTATTTTAAAGTCAGGCCAGTTTATTGGTTTAGCAGGCGTTGATTTAACTCTACCAACCTTTCAAGTAATGACTGAGCAGCTTTCTAAGCAGCTTTACAATGGTCAAGCTAAAGTAACCTTATTAAGTGATTTAGGTTTAGTTGTAGGCAGCAGTCATTATAAATCTAAATTAGGGCGCCCAATTAAAGAGGCTGTTAGTTCTACTATATTTAATGATATTGAAAAGTCTAAAGGGCAAAGCGGTATTTTTAAAACAAATAGTGAATATTTAGTAAATTATCCAATTGATATAAAACTAGCAAACACTCAGTGGTCATTAATCATAGAAGTACCTACAGACCTAGCACTTGCAGGGCCTGAAGCGCTAGAAAAAAACATGCAAGAAACAGCAGCATCACTCGGGTTTATTATTTTAATTACAGGCTTAATAATTGCTGTGGTTGCTTTTGTTATTATGAAATTAGTAATTGCAGGTGTAATAGCGCCGCTACAACAAATTCAACAGCGGGTTGATAACCTCGCAAGTTCTGAGGGTGATTTAACGCATACATTGCATGTTGATAGCCACGCAGAACTTATTGCATTAGCTGGTGGGTTTAATCGATTTTTAGCAAAACTACGTGATTTAATTTCTGAACTAAAAGCGGTGTCTGAGCAAACTAAACAGCAAGGCGAAATAGCACAACACATCGCTATTGATACTAAGCATAATGTTCAATCTCAATTTCAAGAAATTGAAAGTGTGGTAACGGCTATGAACGAAATGAGCGCAACAGCACTCGAAGTAGCCAGAGCATCAGAGCAATCAGCCCAACAAGCCGATGAAATAAATAGCTTGGTAGTAAGCAGTGAGTCGAGCTTATCGTCAGCGATGACACAAGTTAAAACGATGTCTGAAGAAATTAAAGAAGCTAACCAAGCAGTTGAAAAAGTCGCTTCGCGTAGTAAAGACATTACGCAAATATTAGATGTAATTCGTACTATTTCAGAACAAACAAACTTACTTGCACTTAACGCAGCCATTGAAGCTGCGCGCGCTGGTGAGCATGGGCGAGGCTTTGCCGTTGTTGCTGATGAAGTACGTGCACTCGCTTCTAAAACGCGTTCATCAACAGATGACATAAGCCAGTTAATTGATAGTTTATTATCTGAAGTGGGTAACGCATCTACCGTTATTGAAAAAGGCGTAGTACGTGCACAAAATGCCGTTGATGAAACATCAGTAGCTTTTGATGCTCTGCACAGTGTTGTCGTTAAAGTTGATGAAATAACCAATCAAATTACACATATTGCCACCGCTGCTGAAGAGCAAAGCTTAGTGACTGAAGAAATAAACCGTAATTTAACGCTTATATCTGATGCCGCATCGCAGCTTGCTGACTTATCTACACAAGCAGGAGATAGCAGCGAAGCGCTTAATGCACTTGTTGCCCAGCAAGATAATGAGCTAAATAAGCTTAAAACGTAACTTATAAATTAAGTTTTAAGCACAAAAAAATGGCCAGTTAATACTGGCCATTTTTATTTAGTAAAATAAGTATGACTTATTGAGAATGCGCGATAACTGCTATTTATAACTTTTTAATCAACATAAACATTTGGTTGATCATTGGCTCAGCAAATTGCTCTACATTAGGACGATTAAAATAACCGCGTAAACCTGTAAATTGCACCTGAAAAAAGCGCGCATATTCAACAGCGGTCAACGTATTACTTAACTCACCTTTGTTTATTGCTTTTGTAAACAACTGCGTTAAATAAGCTTCAAATTGAGCTGTTAAATCTAAGCTTAACTCGTATAGGTTTGAGTCTTTTTCTGCAAATTCACTGTTTGCTTTAACCAGCATACAAATAGCGCTTGGGCTGCAATCTTTTGTTTTAATTACCACGTTTTCAACAAATGCACGTAACCCACCAAGTACTGTATCTGCACTTGATAGAAACCCCTCTATTTGGGTTTTCATTTGTACTGTGTAATCTTTCAGCGATTCGCAGTATAGCCCTTCTTTAGAGCCAAACGCAGAGTAAATACTACCCGGGCGCATATTAACGGCTTCTTGTAAGTCACGCGTTGAGGTTGCATGAAAACCTTTTTGCCAAAATAGCTGGCTTGCAACGCGAACTACATTATCGCGTTCAAATTTAACCTTATTAGCCATATCATTCTCAATCAATTTGAACATTTGCTCAATTTTAACTTGAACAGTCGCTCAAAATCAAATACTATGTGTCTCGAAGTTACTTAAAACTATTAATTATTAGGAGCTAACCATGGCCGAATTTACTTTATACACTCAAGAAAACGCACCAGAAGAAGCAAAACCGTTACTAGCTGATTCAGTAGCAGCATTTGGTATGCTTCCTAACTTACATGCAGTAATGGCTGAAGCACCAACATTACTTAAAGGTTACCAAGTACTGCACGAGCTGTTTCAAAAAACATCATTCAATGCAGAAGAGCTAACAGTAGTATGGCAATCAATTAACGTTGAGCACGCATGTCATTACTGTGTTCCTGCACACAGTGGTATTGCAGCGGCAATGAAAGTTGATCAAGGTGTTGTTGATGCACTTGTAAACAAAACACCACTTGAAAACCCTAAGCTAGAAACTCTTCGTGAAACTACACTCGCAATGACACGTGAACGTGGCGTGATCAGCGATGAGCAAATCGAAAAATTCTTTGCAGCAGGTTACGGTAAGCAACAACTACTTGAAATTATTGTAGGCTTGTCTCAAAAAGTAATGAGCAACTACACTAATCACCTTGCTGATACACCAGTAGACGCTGCATTTAAAAAATACGTAAAATAAATACGATTTTATAAATGACAAAAGGCAGCCTAGGCTGCCTTTTTTGTGTTTATAAATCGCGGCTATTTAAATTTTACCGTTTTTGTACTGTGTGTATAAATACGTTGTTCGGGCTTTGTCCACTCACCCTTTTTAAGGTAAGAGGTCGATACAATAAATTTATCGTCTTTTAAATCACTAGTAGATTTAACCTTAGTCACTCCCTCTTTACTGCCTGTTACTTCCTCATAGGCTACAAACTGAGTAGGGCTTAATACCGTTATTGTGCCTTTAGTGTAAAATCCTGCCGTAGTGAAATAATAAAATACGAGTGACTTCTTTTTGCTATCATAAAAAATCATCGACTCACCGCCATACTCACCCTCGTTAATCGAGTGCATGGTACGAATAGCTTTACCGTTTAAAGCGCGTTCCCAACGGCCAACATCTTGTATTTTTTTAGCGCCTTCTGGTACTTTAAAGTCTGCTTGCCACGTTCCTAAGTAAGGTTTAAACACTTCTAGCTCTTTATCAAGGTTACTGGCATTTTCATTAGCAAAGCTACTAAATGTGCATAAACATAATGCGAAGAATAGCGATTTAAAATATGTCATAATTTGGCTCTCGTTGTTAGGCTCTTATAAGCCCAGTATAGGTGATAATTAATTGATAAAGAAAATATTAATCACATTCTCATTGCTTTATTTAGCTGCCATTTGGTTAGCTTACCCGCTGCAATACTTACCTGTTTATATACCAATATATGTACCTGGTTATATAAGTGTATTAAGTGCTATAACTTTTTTAATGTACGCGTGGGATAAGCGACAAGCTAAGCGTTCTTCACATACAAAAGTAAACCGCACGCCAGAGCGTACACTGCAACTACTTGCATTATTTGGAGGATGGCCGGGGGCATTACTTGCTCAACAATTACTTCGTCATAAATCGCAAAAGCGACGTTTTATTATTGTGTTGTGGTTATGTATTTTAATTAATATTGGTAGTTATTTCGCAGTAGGATATTTGTGGCTTTATGAAGGATTTAATATGCCTTAGGCCAGTTATTAAATTAACCAGGCTAAGGCATATAAACTAAAACGTACTGAGAAGCTTATTGAGCCGATTGGCTTGCTTCCATTGTATCGAGTTCAACAGTTAGTATTGTTTTTTTATCAACTGAAACCCATTTTCTGTAAGTAAGGTATCCTGCTTTGCTTACTTCAATATCGTATTTACCTTCTTTAAGCTCAATACCAGCTTTGTAAACAGGGTTGATATTCATAATACGAACGCGAGCATCAGCAGGGTTAGTAATAACTGTTAATGAAATTGGTGCAGCTACTTCCTCTACTACAACTTGAGTCTCAGTAACAACTTCCTCAACAACTTGTTCTGTTTTATCAGTTGACGTTGTTGAACAACCAGCTAGTAATAATATTGCTGCAAGTGCGCTTAAATTTTTCATCGGTACTCCATTAGATCATTGTAAAAGTGTTGAGTGTCACGAAAAATCTGGGGAGAGTATATCTAACTCGTCGTCCTTGACCTTCGTTTTAAAATAAACTGGCGGATAGTTTAATATGTATCCGCCCTGTATTCAATTGCCGTAATTCTAATATCTTAAAGCACCTTTCTATAAGTAGCTAAAAGGGGATTTTAACTCATTGATATAAAATTATATATTAGAGCATACTATCTAAAGATTGCGTTATGGCTTCGCTTCTCTCTACTAGTTGCTCAGCAGTTCTATACATTTTTCGTTTCATTAATGTATTTGCCATCGTTATGTATCTTCTTGATAGCTCCTGTTTTAACTCAACCAAAAGGGAGAAATCTGCAGGTAATTCATTCGATTCTAAGTTAACTAGTTCTTCAAATTCAAGTAACTCTTTATAGTCTTCTATTTTATCTAGTTGCGCGCTATAGCGTTGAAATCTTGGTTGATAAAATACAACAGCATCAGATGTAGGAAAGTTTACTTGTTCACCTTTATCTATTATCTCTTTGTATGCAGTTAATGCATCAATAGCTGATTCTCTTTTTAATAAATCGCTAAAAAGAAGCTCTGCTTTTTGGCTGTCAGTAAATATCGCTTTACCTACACTCAGTAGCGCTTTTTGCGAAACTACATCATCACTTTCAACTGCTTGATTAAGTGTTAATTTGAAATTTTCAAAATGCTCTGGTGAAGGTTGATATACATATGTGCTATCAACTTCGTTAAGGTCTTTAATTAGTTGGGGGATACTATTGTTGTCAACTTCGTTATAACGGGATTGCTCCAGCAGTAGATTAATTCTTGATGTTATATCAAAAATTATAGACTGGCGTTCTCTAAGAACACTTTCTAATTGCACAGAAAGCGTTTCTGAATCTGGGTAGTACTCCAAAGCTTTAGAATAGACTTCAATAGTTTTATCAAAATCTTTAAATTTATTAGCGCTATTATTTGTTCTACTCGCCCTAGTGTCGAAGCTATCTAATATACTAGTTTGATTAACTCTCAATAAACCTTGTTTTAAGACTTCGTATTGTGGAGGGATTTCTCCTAGCTTATCTAATATTTCAGGTCCACTCCATGACATCCAAGTTTCAACTTGTTGGTTGATAGCATTCGCGTTATCAAGTTTTGCCTGTAATTGTTTTGTACTGCCATTATTCGAAACATGGTATTGGCCTGCAAGTACAGCTAAGACAACTGAAATAGCAACTAAGGTAATAGTCGGTTTTAAATTAGATTTAAGTTTATTTTGAATTGGTAGTAAGGAACTCTCACGTTGTGATGACTCTAGTGATAATGCCTTTTTTAAACTTTTCCAAAGCCAAATAGGACAATGACTAGGACGTGAAGCTGAAGTGTTTTTCGAAAGCTTATCGGCAGAAACTCGGTTAAAAGGGTGCTTACTGCTAAGTAGCTCAAATGCGATACATGCAAATGAAAACACATCATCTTTAACAGATGCTTCAGCGCCACTTAGTTGCTCTGGGCTTGCATAAGTTGGGGTATACCCACCAATTGTACCTAGGTCTGTATTACTATTAACTGCGTAAGCATCTTCTATGCTTTTATGTTTCGCTATTCCGAAGTCGAGTACCTTAAGATTACCATTACTATCGAATATTATATTAGATGGTTTAAGGTCATTATGTATAACGCCTCTAGAGTGAGCATAGATAAGCGCATCTGATAACTGTTCCAAAATCACTTTGGCTTTTTTGAACGCCATACCAGAGGGCTTATTTCTTTTTATTATTTGCTCTAAAGTTTCACCTTCGATGAGTTCCATTGTCACATAATATAAATCGCCATCTGAATCGGCTGAAAATACTTTAACGATACTAGGGTGGGAAAGTTGCTGCGTTTTAGCTGTCTCATCTTTTAAGAGTGAAATTGCTTCTTCCGAATTTGAAAACTCTTCCTGCAATACTTTGATTGCAACAAATGCTTCAGAGCGGCCTGCGTTTTCTAAAAAAGTATCTCTAGCACGGTATATGTAGCACATTCCACCTTGACCAATAAGCTCTTCAACTAAGTAGCGATTAGATATTTTCTTACCAAGTAGATTTATTTTATTTTTAGGTAATGCTTTTTTTGAACTAGAAGCAAGTGAAGCAATCTGGGTTTTATCGTTAGAATTATTAGTACCGCTCATTATAAATCCTTTTATTGTGTTAATTTAAATAATTGCAAAGGTGTTTTTGTGGTTATTATCAATTTTCCCTCTGATATTCGCATGTATTTTTACAAAAAATGCTTATTATAGCAATGTTTCAATTGTTGAATATTTACATCTATACTCACAGCCCAACACCTTTTTACTTCGATATGATTTTCTCTATGCTTTTATAATTTAAATACTAAACTAAAATAAAAGAACGATTAGATAGAATGTAAATTAAAGGGGTTATCCGGTTTTAGAGCTATGCAGAGTTATATGGAAAGAAAAAAGTGGAAGGCACGTATTAAAAGCATAAAAGTAGATAACATGAGTTAAACAAGGCGCACTATAAAATCATTATTAGCGCTATTTATTAGCTGCTTTTAAGATTAAAGGGAATTAAGTCTCTGTTTATATATTAATTTCAATGTTGACAATAGTTTCGCTTGTACTTTATCCTAGCGAAATTGTAGATTTATGGGACTAACATATCAAATGGAACTGATACTAAACATAACTAGTTATCATAGACTCTCACCTGAAATTGAAGCTTCTAAGACAGTAAAAGATACGCTTACATTCGGCCGCTCTGAGTCATGTGAATGGCATCTTCCCGATCCTGAAAAAATTATATCTAGTAGGCATGGTAAAATAGAAAAAGAAGGTGATTCGTTCTCTATTTACGATAATTCTACTAATGGTATTTATATAAATTTTGGTGTGTCTCCCCTAGGCCAAGGCAATAAACAACGCCTTTCAGACAATGATGTGCTTACAATAGGTGACTTCCAGATTGAAGTTAAATTAGTTGAGCAACAAACAGTTGCCCCTTCACAAAGCCATAAAGTTATACCTAGTAACCGAAATGATGATAAGCAATTAGAAACACAGGCTGATTCTTTTTCACAATCACATAGCTTTTTAAATGACTCTATTTTAGATGAGTCGATGCCTACTGTTTCTATGGTTCAAAGTGATTTTTCAAATTCAGGGAACCAAATACCTGAAGATTGGGATGACTTATCTCGTTTGATGAATAGTGAGCATCATGTTACCGAAAATAAAAATGATGTAATCACAGAAAAATTAGAAATGCCGATTGCTCCCTCGTCTGAAAAAGCAATACCAGAAGTAAGGCATATCGAACCTACGCCCCAACGTGTACAACAAACAGAGCCACAGAGTGATTCGTCTTTATCTGATGCATTTTTGAAAGGGCTAGGAGTTAAAGCTGAATTACAAAGCTCACTTAATACAAAAGAGCTTTGGTATGAAATGGGCCAAGGTTTGAATCTAATGCTTAATGAGCTTATGGAGTCTCTGCGTCAAAGAGCGCATGTTAAAAGTCAATTAAGATTAAACCATACAATGTTTCAGACGCAACAAAATAATCCATTGAAATTTTCTGCCGATATAGATGATGTTATTCAGAATTTATTCATAAGGAATAGTGCAAGCTTCCTTTCATCTAAGGAATCTATAAAAGAAAGCTTTATAGATACACGTAGACATGAGCATGCTTTACTAGCAGGTGCTGATGGTGTTCTTAAAGGGATGTTAGCTCAAGTTTCTCCTCAGCACATTAGTCGCCAGGCAAATGAAAGCTCCAATGTACTTAAAATTATCCCCGGTCAACTCGAGTCTAAATGTTGGAAGTTATATCAGAGTTTACATGATGATCTTTCGCAAGAAGTTAATTCAAAGGGGGCGCTGGCTCTGTCGGATGATTTCTTAAATGCATATAATGATAAAATTAAAGATACGCACTAGGAAGGAATGAAATAATGCATAAAGTTAAGCTCTACTTAATGAGTTTTAGTTTATTATTTTTAGTATTAGGATGTTCAACAGTTAATAGAATTGTTCCAGCATCTACAGATTTAAAAATCAATGTTTCTAAAAATGTAAATCCGGACACATCTGATAGACCATCACCAGTAGTGATGAAAATATTTGAGCTTAGTTCCAGAACCATTTTTGATACACAAGATTTCTTCAGCTTATACGATACACCTGAAAAAATACTTGGCCCCGATTTACTTAAAAAAGATGAGCTTGAATTACAACCAAACTCAGTACAAAAATATAAAATGAGTCTGAATCGAAATACTCGTTACGTAGGCGTAGTTGTCGCATATAGAAATATTGATCAAGCAAGGTGGAGAGCTGTAATAGAAGTTGATCCAACAGGCTACGATGATATTGATGTTAATGTAGAAGCAATTGCTACATACATGAGAGAGCAATAAAAAAGGATTTTAAAATGGGTGATAACACTCGTGTTGCATGGACTGAAGGGATGTTCTTAAGGCCTCAACACTTCCAACAATCAGATAAACATATTTCTAATGTTATTAAGCAAGTTTGCAGCGGTAACCTTGCTGATCCGTGGGGAATACTTGAAATTGCTATTGATACAGAGTTATTAAATTCAGGTCAGTTTGCAATTGAAGCTTTATCAGCCATAACACCTGATTTAATGCCTATTGACATGCCACAGTCTACATCTCTTCCTGAACCATTAGTTGTTGGAAAAGATGTGTATGATGAGATTGTTTATTTGGCAATACCTGCTTTAAAAAATAGCGGGATTAATATTTCAGCGCCCGAAGAAAATATTGTCACTCGTTATAAGTTAAATGACTTGTCGGTAAGCGATGACTTTATTGGTGCGCAATCACAAGAAATTATTCAAGTAGCAAAAATATATAGCAAATTAGTTTTATCTTCAGACGATCATTCTGGTTACATACTACTTCCTTTAGCAAGAATTTTAGAAGTAAGTAGCGAAGGCCAAATCAAATTAGATAGCAAATATATCCCAGCTTCTTTGAAAGTAGGGCAATGCAAGCCCCTTCTTGGGTTAGTTCGTGAAATAGGCTCTATGATAAAGCAGCGCTCAGAAAGTATCGCTGTGCGGTTATGCCAAGGTTATGCTGGTAGTACTTCTGTTGCTGACTTTATTATGCTTCAGACGCTAAATAAGTATGACGCTGTTTTTGATAATTTATTATCAGTTAACAATCTACATCCTAATGTGCTTTATATTAGACTTATTGAGCTTGCTGGTGAGTTATCTACCTTCAGTACAGTTAATAAGCGAGTTCCTAAACTTCCTAAATATGATCATAAAAATTTAGGACAAGTCTTTAGTGAAGTCGTTAGCTTTTTATATCAATCCTTAAGTCATGTAATTGAGCAAACTGCAACTGAAATTAAGCTTGAGCAAAGTAAGTTTGGTATTTCATTTGGAGCGCTAAAAGATAAATCAGTGCTTAACTCAGCTCAGTTCATTTTAGCTATCAAAGCAAGTGTTCCGCATGAAGAACTTCGTAAGATACTACCTTCACAGATCAAAATTGGCAGTGTAGAAACAATACGCGATTTGGTAAACAATCAAATTCCCGGCATAACAATTAGTAGCTTGCCAACAGCCCCGAGACAAATTCCTTACCATGCAGGTTTTCATTATTTTGAATTAAACAAACATGGGGAACATTGGGAAAAACTTCGTTCGAGCGGAGGTATTGCTATTCACTTGTCAGGTAGCTACCCAGAACTTCAATTGAGCCTTTGGGCTATCAGAACTTAACTTTTAAAAGGAAGAGTTTCAATGGACGAAACCATTATCAAACCACGCCCTGGTAGACGAGGGCGTGAGACATCAAATAATACAAATATTAATAGTGATGCAGATAAAACGGTTATGTCGGTTGAGTCAGCATCGACTAAACTGCCAAGTAATACAAAAATATCTATATTTAAAAACCCACTTTTAGAAGCTGCAACAGATTGCTTCTCTATTGTTATCTCTATTAGTCAATCTGTAGAAATGACTAATTTAGCTGCTTTAAAACATCGCTGCGTAGAAGCAATAAAACGTTTTGAAATGGAAGTGCGTAATCAACATTTATCTAAAGATGTGATTAACAATGCACGTTACTGCTTGTGCGCAATACTCGACGAGTCTGTATTAAATTCAAAATGGAGTTCAATGGAATGGGCTGATGAAAGCTTGTTGTCTACCTTTCATAAAGAAACGTTTGGTGGTGAATATTTTTATACTCTTTTAGATGACTCACTTTCCCAACCACAAAAAAATGAACAATTTTTAGAGTTACAATATCATTGTTTAAATCTAGGTTTTAAAGGTAAGTATAGGCTAGATACAATCGGCGATAACAAAGTAGAAGAGTATCGTTCGCAGATTTACCATTTATTGAATCAACTCAATGGACCTGTAAATAACAAGCTTTCACCAAATTGGAAACAAAGAGTAGCCGCAGGTGTTGAGCTTAGAAATCAAATACCACTTTGGGTTATTTTTTCAGTTTTAGGGCTAGTGCTATTAGCTGTTTACTTATTTATTAACATGAAATTAAATGATGAAGTTTTTTCAGTGAATGAAAAATTGTCAATAATTCACCCTTTAGCAAATGATCAGACTGTTGATAAAAAAGATCAGCAATTATTAGTTTTAGAGCAGTTATTACAAACTGAAATAAAAATGGGGATTGTTGAAATAAACAAAACTCATGATCGAATTAGAATTACTATAAACAGTGAAAGCTTGTTTAACCAAGGTGACTCAAAATTATTACCATCATTTCAACCTATATTAGAAAAGCTAGCGCTTAGTTTAGAAGGTACAAAAGGACGTATATTAATTACTGGTCATACAGACGATACTCCAATTAGTACAGATAGATATCCATCCAATTGGCACCTTTCTCTTGCTAGAGCTACTCAGGTAGCTAATTCTATGGCAAAAAGCACGAACCTTAGCGGCCGTTTATGGCCTGAAGGAAAAGGCGCTGCAGAGCCAATTGCCAGTAATTCAGATTCAGCTTCTCGGTCATTAAACCGACGAATTGAAATCGATCTATTATTTTAATGAGGCTGAAATGAGTTTCTCACAAAAATTTAAAAAAATGACTTACGCGCTTACATCACGCACTGCAATGCTGATCATTGGATTTATTGCTTTATCATTATTAATTTGGTTTGGCGGCCCTTTAATTGCAGTTGCAGATTATGTGCCTCTAGCGAGTATAGCTTCCCGGCTGCTTACTATTTTATTTGTACTACTAATATTCTCAGTTTCAAAAATATATAGTCTAGTTCAGCAAAGTAAAAGAGACGAAAAAATGGCTGATGAGTTAATTGATAGTGATGACTCAAACAGTAATGAAGTAAATGAAGAAATTACGACTTTAAAAACAAGAATGAATGAAGCTATAGACTTGTTAAAAGACGTAAAACTGTTTAAAGGTAAAAATATTTACCAGTTACCGTGGTATATAATGATTGGGCCACCTGGAGCTGGCAAGACCACCGTAATACATAACTCTGGTCTAGATTATCCTTTGAAGGATAAGCTTGGTGTAGATTTAGTTCATGGTATTGGTGGGACTCGAAACTGTGATTGGTGGTTTACTAATAAAGCTGTATTAATTGATACCGCAGGAAGGTACACGACTCAAAATAGCCATGCAAAACATGACTCTAGAGCGTGGGAAGGCTTTTTAGGCTTACTGAGAAAGTACCGTCCTTTGAGACCAATTAATGGTGTGATGATCAGTATGGGTATCTCAGAGTTGATGAGTCAAACCAAAACTGAGCGAAACTTGCATGCACGTGCAATTAAACAGAGGCTTCAAGAACTTCAAAATCAACTAGGAATGACATTCCCTGTATATGTTATTTTTTCAAAAGTTGATTTAATAGAAGGGTTTAGAGAGTTTTTTGGCGAATTAACAGAAGAAGAATGTGAGCAGGTTTGGGGCGTAACTTTTGAGCTGGATTTGGCAAAAGATACGCAGGTTGAAGCTTTTAATAAAGAGTTTCATTCTTTAATTTCTAAATTAACCGAAATGCTTAATCGTCGACTTATTAACGAGCGTAATCAAGCTATACGAGCTAAGATTTTTGAGTTCCCTAGGCAGCTTAGAGTGTTGCAAGGCGTAGCTGATGGGTTTTTAAAAGAAATTTTTACTCCTAATGCATATGAAGAGTTACCAATGTTCAGGGGCGTATATTTAACAAGTGCGACCCAAGAAGGTACACCATCAAGTTTCTTGAATGATGTTAATGCCGGAAAAACAGATTATATAAACCAATCAAAAAGTTTTTTTATAAAAAATGTTTTGGAAAGCGTTATTTTTCCGGAGCAAAACTTAGCAAGTACTAACAAACACCATGATAAACAAAATAAATGGTTACGTATCGCGAGTATCTCACTTGCTTGTGTTGCTTTGTTTGGCTTTTCAATTTCATGGTATTTTAGTTTTGCTTGGAATAGCAATTTAATTTCTGCAACAGAGGAAGCCGTCACAACATACCAAGAGCTAGATTCAGCTTCATTTGATAGAAATAACTTATTAGTGTTAAACGATAGGCTAAATGCATTAAGAGACTTACCAGCGAGCAATTCAGATTTATTTAATGTGCAAGACTCTCCTTCATTTGGTTTTAACAAACTAAATGAAATTAGAGAATCATCTGTTAATGCATATGACCGTTCGTTGCAAACATATTTAGAACCATTTATAAGTAACACGCTGATTAAAGAGATGGAGGCTCATCCTGAGCATTTAAGTTATTTATATGAAACGTTAAAGTGTTACTTAATGTTATTTCAGCCTGAGTATTTTGATAGCGAAGATATTACTGTTTGGTTTAGTGCTTACTTAGAAAGAAGTTTACCTGGTGATAAGAGCATTCAAACCAGAAATGAATTAATGGGTCACATTACTGCATTATTAGGGAACGGTATAAATCAGAGCGAGATTGATAATCAGGCAGTACGTAATGCGCGTACTGAATTAACTAAACTTCCTATTGCTGAAAGAGCATATCAACGTCTTCAAGCTGACTTTTTAAATAGTAGTATTCCACCATTTAGATTAACTGACATTATTAGTTTTGAAAGTGCGCAAAAATTTACTTTTAGAAATAATGGGGAGTTAACAAGAAGTATTCCTGGCTTATATACATTTAATGGCTTCCACGGCATTTTCAATGTAGAAAAAAGTAAAATGCTTGGTAATTTAATGGCCAGTAGTTGGGTATATGGTGAGGAAGCTTCGGGAACTTATGATATTTCAAAAGATGAAATTGAGAAGAAATTAGAGCAACGTTATTTTCAAGATTATATATATTATTGGCAATCGTTTTTGGATGACTTAAGTCTAAACCAATATAGCTCTCCATCGGAAGGTGTAAATATTACTGATGTATTAGCGGGTTCAGAAGCTCCAATCAAAAACATTATAAGTGCCGTGCAAAAAAATGTTCAGTTAACAAAGCTACCTGTATCTGAAAACCAAAAAGCAGCCGGTAAAGTTGCTGCTAACGCTGCAGAAATAGCAATGCAAACGAAGGCTAATAGAATTAAACGTTTTTTACCTAATGAAGCCCCTAAGTTTGATATTAAATTACCTGGTCATCAAGTAGAAGAAGCATTTGAAGATGTTATTAATATTGATGCACAGCAGTTAGATAATATTCAGAAAAACTTGAGAGAACTGAATATTTATTTAACAAAACTAGATAGAGGCGATCAACTTAAATACTCAATAAAAGATCAAATTAGTGGAAAGAGTAAGCCAAGTTTTATCCGTCAATTAGAGTTTCAGAGCCGTGACTTACCTTACCCGTTTAATAGCTGGTTATTAGATATAAGTCGAGATACGAGTAATATCACAAAAAATAGTGCAAACAGACACTTAAATGAAATTTGGAAAAGCAAAGTTCTACGAGAATACAATGCAGCGATTGTAGGAAGGTACCCATTTTCTCCACAAGCGGATAAAGAAGTTAACATGAAAGACTTTACTCGCTTCTTTGGACCAAATGGAACGATAGACAGCTTTTTCAACAGTTATGTTGCACCTAGTGTAGATATAAGTTCAAGCCCATGGAAATTTGAAAAAGACATTGGTATCAGCAATGAAACACTAAAAATGTTTGAGCATGCTTATCAGATCCAAACTGCATTTTTTGACCGTGGTAGTGATACACCAAGAATTGAATTTGGGTTACGACCACTTGAACTTGACCGTACAGTATCTAGTTTAATGATAGAAATTGATGGACAGTCTATGACTTATCGTCATGGTCCACTGAAAGTGACTAACTTTATTTGGCCTGGAGCAACGGGGCAGAGCAAAACTCGTGTTGTATTTACCCCTCCTAACGGTGGCCGTTCTATGAATACAACTTACCTTGGAGAGTGGTCACTTTATCGTATGCTAGATGAGCTGAGTGCGACACGAAGTAAAACGCGAGAAGACTTACAGCTACATTTTTCACTTATGGGAAATAATGCAAAAGTAGAGTTATTGCCTAAGTCAATTAGACACCCATTTTGGAATACAAGTGTAGAGAAGTTTTCATGTCCGACGCGATTATAAATATTGGTTACCTTGGCAAAGTCCCATGCTTAGGGGATTTTGTACAAGATAATGTTTCTAAAGAGTTTTCTGAACACTGGGAGCAATGGCTACAAGCTGCCATTGCTGTCAGCAAGGAGCAGCTTGGTGATATATGGCAGGATAATTATCTAACTGGCCCTGTATGGCACTTTGCTTTGAGCTCAAATATAGTTGGTGATACTGGAGTGATGGGAACACTTATTCCAAGCATGGATGCCGTTGGCAGGCACTATCCTTTTACTGTATTGAGTTATACAGACCATGCACCGATTGAAGTTCTAAACTCTGGTGTATTTTCTTTAGAGTATGAAGACGCTGTTTTAAAAGTACTAGATGGATCTGTCGATCTTTTTTCTTGGAGAAAAGAGCTCGCAAAAACTATCAAAATGGCTCCTTCTGAAAAGAAACAAGTTAATTTTTTTGACTCTCTAGACAAAAATAAACAAGGTGAAGCATTTGAGTTTTCTGGCACAGAGCTTACCAACACCATTTTGCAAGATGCGATGCATGCCATACTCTACAAAAAGCATGGCGATTATAGCGTTTGGTGGACACATGGGTCATGTAATATAAAGCCGATGGTGGTTATAACTTCCGCCTTGCCACCGGTTAATCAGGTCGCTGCTATGTTAGATGGACGATGGAAACACTGGGAATGGAATTATACACAGGTAAAAAACAGTGATAAGTAATAAATTTAGTACAAGTTATGCTATTACCCATCGAGGTGTTGTTAGGCAATTAAATGAAGATGCTCACGTTGAAATTAATAGTCACAACGTATGGGTTGTTGCTGATGGTATGGGTGGGCATGAGGCCGGAGAAGTCGCTAGTCAATTAGTTGTTGATGTTATTAGGGCTAAAGTTCAGGAACTTGATTTAGTTGATCTTGATGTATCTCACATCGTTAGCGCTATAGAGAACGCTAATAAACAACTAAATAACTATAGTTCGCAATATTTAGATAACAAAACCGCTGGTAGTACCGTGACGGCTCTTTTTATAAAGGGCGGAGTGTACTATGTGATTTGGGTTGGTGATAGTCGGGCTTATTTATTACGTAATGGGAAGTTTGAACAAGTTTCACGCGATCATAGTCAAGTAAATGATTTAATTGATGAGGGAATAATCTCAATCGAAGAGGCAAAAGATCACCCTCTTTCAAATGTAATTACTCGCGCAGTCGGCGTAATGGATGAAGTTAAAGTAGACGTAATTAAAAACGAACTTAAAACAGGTGATATATTTCTTTTATGTTCGGATGGCCTTACAGGTGAATTGTCAGATGACGATATACGCTTATCATTAGAGCCAAGTAGTATTATAGACTCAGGTATGGCTTTAATGCATTCATCGTTAGTTAGAGGCGCTAGAGATAATGTAACGTGCATTTTAGTTAAGTATGACGAAACAAAAAACAATCTCCATGGCGAAATACTTAATATACAAGATGAGGCAACCATTCCCTTATTTACAAAATAGGGTCTAGTTAGTTTTTTGTTTTATTAGCACTATTTAAAAGTTTTATGTTTAAAGTATTCATGCCCTAATTGTGTTTATACATTTGTAATAACTAATGTATAAACACAATTGTAACTGGGCTTGTAATTTAATATAAAGAATGTAATATGAAATCCGCTCTGCTTTATTAGAGTTTTATGGATAATTATTAGGACGACGGAATGTTTTTATTAGAAGAATATATCTCCCCTATTTCAGACACAGAGATTGCAGGTATTGATCCTCGCTCAGATGTCTCTCCTACGTCTACTTATTATGCCTTAAAAGATTTACGCAATCAGTTACGAGCTGCTGAACGTAATGCTTTGGTTGACGAGCAAGGTATCTCATCGCTTTCACGCGATTGGTTACCGCTTTTAGAACAATGCAGCGAAGCTATAAAAACTGAAAGCAAAGATATCGAATATTTAGCATGGCTTATAGAAGCCTTGTGTCGTATTCATGGATTTAAGGGTTTAGCATTTGGTTTTAAAGTTGCTTATAGCTTATTAGAAAACCATTTTGAGTCTTTATATCCAACTTTAGATACTGATGATGATATTTCAGATAAAGTTTCAGCGCTAGTTGGTTTAAATGGAACCGCTGGGGAAGGGACTTTAATAATACCGATCAAAAGTATTTACCTAACTGACAGTGTTAGTTTAGATGCTTTTTCTTTTTGGGAATACCAGCAAGGCTATGACATTTCTCGTTTAAACGAGGAAAAAAGAGAGAAAAAAATAGCGCAAGGTTCTGTTGATTTTGAATTAATAGAAAAAAGCGCAGCAGAAACGAGTACTGAATTTTTTCTTTCTCTAAAACAAGATATTGAAGACTCAATCGAGGAGTTTTCGATACTTAGTGATGTTATGGATAAAGTTACAGATCAACCTCAGCCTACTTCTAATATAAAAAAAGCGCTCGAAGTTGCACTTGCAGCAGTTAAACATATAGCAGCTGATAAATTGGAAGCTGCTGAAATTGCTTTAGCAGAAAAAAATGCGGAAGAAGAAGATACTGATACAGGCGGAGATGATAATTCGGTTGAAGTGTTAATCGAAAAATCGAGTAGTAATGAGATTAACTCTAGAGAAAGTGCGATTAAAAAATTAAAAGAAATCGCTACTTTTTTTAGAAAAACAGAACCTCATTCACCAATGTCATACACGATTGAACAAGTAATTCGATGGAGCGAATTGTCGCTACCTGAGTTATTAAATGAATTAATTACAGATAGTGATGCTAGGACTGGGTACTTTAAGTTGTCTGGCATTAAAATCAGCGAAACTGAAACATAAGTAAAAGGAGTTCTCAATGAGTATCCATGATAAATTAAAACGAGTTCGTAAGCCTAGAGTACATATCACTTATGATGTGGAAACTGAAGGTGCAGCGGTTAAAAAAGAATTACCATTTGTTGTTGGTGTGATGGGGGACTTTTCAGGAGATAATGCTGATGCCTTAAAACCACTTAAAGACAGACGATTCATTCAGATAGATCGTGAAAACTTTAATGATGTTTTAAAGCGCATGAGCCCTTCTCTTAATTTATTAGTCGACAATACATTAAATGATGATGGTTCTCAGTTTGACGTTAAACTTAACTTTAAATCAATAGATGACTTTGAGCCGGCAGCAGTTGTAAACCAGGTTGAGCCATTACGTAAGCTAATGGAAACGCGCAACAAGCTTCGCGACTTAATGACAAAAATTGACCGTTCAGAAGAGCTTGAAAACGTTTTAGAAGAAGTGCTAAGTAATACTGCAAGTTTAGACTCTATTGCTAAGGAACTTAAATTAGAGGAGACTGAAAAATGAGTACAGAACAATTAAGTACAGAGTTAGAGTCAACTACTGAAGTAAGTTCATCTTTACTAGAGCAAGCCATTGGTGCAACAAAACAGACTGATGCAAGCCGAGCTGAAGAATTACTTAAAACACTGACTGAAGAAGCCTTAAAAGGTACAGTTCAGTGGAACAAAAATATGACTGTGACGTTTAATGAAGCAATTCAATTAATCGATCAAAAAATATCAAAGCAATTAAGCGTTGTTATGCACAGTGAGCAATTTCAGAAGCTTGAAGGCTCATGGCGTGGTTTACATCACCTAGTGATGAACTCAGAAACAAGTGGCACACTTAAAATCCGTGTTTTAAACATGAAGAAAAAAGAGCTTCATAAAGATTTAAGTAAAGCCGTTGAATTTGATCAAAGCCAAACGTTTAAGAAAATATACGAATCTGAATTTGGTACACCTGGTGGCGAACCTTATGGAACTATAGTTGGTGATTTCGAATTCACTAACCACCCAGAAGATGTTGAAGCATTAAGCTTAATGTCTAATGTTGCTGCTGCTGGCTTTTGTCCATTTATTGCAGCATCTTCACCTTCGTTATTTGGTTTCGATAACTGGGAAGAGCTAACTAAACCTCGTGATTTAGAAAAAGTATTTGAATCATTAGAATACACTAAATGGCGCTCGTTTAGAGACAGCGATGATTCTCGTTTCGTATCATTAACAATGCCTCGTTTCTTATCACGCCTTCCATACGGCGCAGCTTCTAAGCCTGTCGAAGAGTTTAACTACGAAGAATTTGAAGTTGAGCCTAAAGATGGTCGTTCAGTAAGTACTGATAATAATGATTATTGTTGGAGTAACGCTGCATACGCAATGGCTACAAATATGACAAAAGCTTTTGCTCAATACGGTTTCTGTACAGCAATTCGTGGTGCTGAAGGCGGTGGTAAAGTTGAAGGTCTTCCTACACATATTTTCACTAGCGATGATGGCGACCCAGATCTAAAATGTCCTACTGAAATTGGTATTACGGATCGTCGTGAAGCTGAGTTAAGCAAACTAGGTTTCTTACCTCTGTGTCACTATAAAAATACTGATTATGCAGTGTTCTTTGGTGGTCAAAGCTGTCAAAAACCACAAATTTATTCTACGCCGGATGCAACAGCTAACGCCGCAATTTCTGCACGCCTACCTTACTTAATGGCAACATCTCGTTTTGCTCATTACCTTAAAGTTATGGCTCGCGACAAAATCGGTAGCTTCATGGAAGCAGAAGATGTTGAATCTTGGTTAAACCGTTGGATTCTATCGTATGTAAATGCGACAGAAGGCGGTGGCCAGGACATCAGAGCACGTTACCCTTTGGCTGATGCAAAAGTATCTGTTAAAGAGATCCCAGGGCAACCTGGTGCTTACAATGCTGTAGCTTGGTTGAAACCATGGCTGCAAATGGAAGAGTTAACTTCTTCTTTACGTCTTGTAGCTAAAATTCCAGAGATTGGTTAATTAACCAATCTTAAGCGTTAAGGATAATGCAGTAGAATGAATCACGAAGAGTTTTCATTTATAAATCAAGACTTCGCTTTTCAACAAAAGTCGCAGTCTCGAATAAGTGATAATGAAGCTTTGCTCGACAGGTTTTTAAATGAAAAAAACCTTGATAAAGCATTATTATTATGGCTTGAAGGCTCTTCTGATTCTCCTATATCTTGGAATAAAGAATCCCTAGGTCCGTATCTACAACGTGTAATCGTAGAACTAGACCAACTCATATCAAATCAATTGAATATCATTATTCATGATAACCGCTTTCAAAAATTAGAAGCCACTTGGCGTAATTTATGGTGGTTGTTACTGCAAAGCGAACAATACGATAAAGAAAATAAAGTTAAAGTTAAGGTGCTTAATTGTGATTGGGCAACATTGTCTAAAGATGTTAACAAAGCGATTGACTTTGACCAGAGCTTGTTTTTTCAAGTACTTTATCAAAGCGAATTTGACAGCGCCGGTGGAGAGCCATTTGGAGTTGTAATAGGTGACTACGAAATAACAAATGCATGTTCTGCAGGAACTGTCTATAACGATATAGATACGATTAAAGAAATATCCAGAACAGCTGCCGCCGCATTTGCCCCATTTATTTGTTCTGCTTCACCTAACTTGTTTGGAGCTGATTACTTTTCTGATTTAGGGTATTACTCAGATCTTTTTAATCACTTTGAACAACCAGAATATGTAAAATGGCAAAGCTTTCGAAAGATGGAAGAGGCTCGGTTTGTTGGCTTTACGTTGCCGCACATATTAGTTAGACCACCGTATAGTAATGATGGTAAGCGCCATCAAGATTTTTATTTTAAAGAACAAATTATCGACCCTGAGACCGATATGCTTTGGGGAAATGCCTCATATCAGTTTGTATCAACAATAATAAGAGCTTACTGTGAAAGTGGATGGTTTGGTCATATTCGAGGAATTGAACCAGGAAAAATATCCAAAGGGTTAGTAACAGGGCTTGCTCGCGATAGTTTTGCAAATGATATATATCAAAAAGAGGCTAAGCCTCCTTTAAATTTACTAGTTACAAGTAAGTTTGAAAAACAGTTTTCTGAACTTGGTTTTATTCCAGCTTCATCAGTGACTAATACTGAACATGTTGTTTTTTATAGCAATGCATCAGTGCAAAAAACAAAAAACTATGACTCTAGTGCTGCGAATATTAATGCTCGCTTATCATCAATGCTGCAATATATTTTATGCGTATCGCGTTTTGCCCATTATTTGAAATTATTAGCGCGTGACCGTGTTGGTTCTTACATTTCAGCACAAGCTTGCGAGAGAGATTTACAAGCTTGGATAAATAATTACACAACAGCATCAGATTCAGCTTCAGAGCATATTCGAAGTAAATACCCATTAAGTAACGCAAGAATAAAAGTGAGTGAGAACAAGGCCAACCCAGGTCATTATTTTTCTGTTTTACAGTTACAGCCACACTTTCAATTAGATCAGATGGTCTCTAGTATAAAATTAATTACTGAGCTCAGTCCTCATCATAAAATAAAGGAATAGTAATGAAAAAAATACATAACTTAATTCGTGAGGGGAAACTCACTGATGCACTGTCTTGTTGCGCTACGGAGCTTCAAGATGAACCTCTAAATTTTGATATTAGAAGTGTTTATGCGGAACTACTTTGCATTAATGGCGAACTTGAAAAAGCCGATAAACAATTAGATTTCATGGTTCAAAAGAACCCTGAATTTGCTGTGGGAGCTGTAAATCTTCGCCATTTAATTCGTGCGCAACAATCAAGAGTTGATTTTTACCAAGGTAAAGGCATTCCTAAGTTGTTTCATGATGCAGATGCGTTAGATACTATATTCTTGAGAATGCACGTTGCTCTACTTGAAAATGAAGTTGATGAAGCTGCAAAATTAGCAAAAGAAATGGAAGAATTGAGAGTTCAAGCGTCACAAAGTGGTACTTCAGTAATTAGAGACCTTGATGACAGTTTAGGTCCTTACTTAGAAGTATTAGGAACTAATGGTGAATTTTATTTAGCTAACTTTAATGAAATTGAAACATTAAAAGTTGAGCCTAATGAATCACTACTTGAAAGTATTTGGCTAAGAGTTGAAATTACAATTAAAGATGGTGGTCCCTCAGGTACTGCGCACTTACCACTTGTATACGCTAATTCAAATAGTGAACTAGAAAAGCTAGGTCAAGTATCTGACTGGGAAGAATTACAAGATGAATTTATTATTGGTAAAGGAATGAAAATGTTATTCGTTGATGACGAAGCAATTACAATCCCGAACTTAAAAATAAACGTTTTAGAAACAGCATAGTCTGATTTGATTAATTATGATTGAGCATAAACAACAGCTTCAAGCATCTATTTTAGACAGGCTCATTGATGATGAGCCTGACTTTCAAGATGCACCTTCTCGTACAGAGGGAATAACAATTAGTGAACTGAGGAAAAATGTACGAAGAGATATTGAAGCACTGCTTAATGCTCGGATTCAATGGCATACATGGCCATCACAATACGACGAGTTAGCAACGTCTTGCTTGTCGTATGGTTTGCCAGATTTTTCTAGTATGTCAGTGAGCTCTCATGAAGGGCGGACTTTGTTGTGTGAAACAGTTAGAAATACAATTTTAAAGTTTGAACCTAGGTTTCTTGAGGTCGAAGTATTTACTGACGACGAAGTCCCCATTAATCGCGTACTAAACCTTAGAATAAACGCACTTTTATACGCAGACCCTGAGCCTGAATTTATTAGTTTTGACTCTGAAGTTGAACCCGTTAATTTGGGTATGAAAATTATTGAGGCATCTTTATGAACGATGAATTATTAAAATATTATAATCGTGAATTAGCATTTGTGCGTCATCTAGGTAAAGATTTTGCCGATAAATATCCAAAGGTAGCTGGGCGCTTAAAGCTTAGTGAAGATCATATTGAAGACCCTCATGTATCAAGATTAATTGAATCATTCGCTTTTTTGACAGCAAACATCAGGCAAAAATTAGATGACAGTTTTCCAGAGCTAACAGATGCTTTACTAGGACAAATGCTGCCTGATTATCAAGCTCCAATTCCTTCAATGTCGATTGTTAAGCTAGAAGCTGAAAACCTATCTACTACGGGGATAGTTATTCCCAGAGCCAGTGAAGTAGAAACTAACGTTGAGTCAATGAAGCAGTGTAAATTTCAGACGTGTTATGAAACATATTTATGGCCTGTAGAAATCACAAGTGCTCAATTTGATAACAGCCCATTTGTGGCGCCAAAACCAAGGTGGCATGAAAAAGCTAAATCAATATTTAAACTTGAGCTAACAGGGGAGTACAAAGGTGTATCTCTTGCTGAAACAGGGCTGGAAAAATTACGCATTTTTATTAATGGTCAATGGCATCATACTTTAAAAGTTTACGAGCTTTTATTTAAGCATTGTATCGGAATTGCTATTGATAACGGTGAAGAAGGGATTAAATACTTATCCAAAAATCAACTTAAAGCCGTTGGTTTTGATGTGAATGAAGCTGTTGTCCCTTACTCTAAGCGTTCGTCTGCGGGTTATCGCTTATTGGTTGAAAATTTTACTTTCCCAGAAAAATTCAGGTTTTTTGAATTAGACGGAATTAAATCCTCACTACCAAAAAAATCGAATCAATGTACCTTATATTTTTATCTAGATACTGAATCTGCAGAGCTTGAAAAGCAGGTTGATAAGAGCATGTTTTTACTCGGCTGTACGCCAATTATTAACATGTTCGAGCAAGAGTTAGAGCCAATACGTCCAGAAATAAGTGAATACGAGTATAAATTAACACCGCGCTACATGGACTCAGAAATTTCAGAGGTTATCGGTCTTTCAGAAGTTATCGCTTTTGACCATAAAGGTAACAAGCAGGTCGTATCGCCTTTTTACGGGCAAACACACCCTAAATATCACGGACACGATGATTTATTTTGGCATATTCGCAGAGAAACGGCGTCATGGGCAGGTGGCTATGTTGAGTCGGGCACAGAAACATTTTTGTCACTTGTTGATGCTACGTTTGAGAATAGCGCAATGGCTTACGGAGAAGGCAATACAGTTTTAACCGTACGTGCAAATTGTAGCAACAGAAACTTACCAGCCAGTATGCCTTTTGGTGATGACGAGTTGGGCTTACTGATGCCTGAACGTGGTGATGTAATTAAAAAAATACGGTGTTTAATTCCATTTACTCATGCCGTTAGACCTATATTAGCTGATGCAACCCGGTGGCAATTAGTGAATCATTTAACACTAGATGCTTTTAGTGGTGATGACGCGTGTAAAAAGTTGAAGGAAGTACTTCGACTATATGATTTTAGAGCATCACCACAAACTAAGGGCATGATTGATAACATATATAGGGTTTTAATTAAACCATCAACAGCAAGAGTGGTACAAAGTGGCAGAGTAAGTTTTGCAACAGGAAGCGATATTGAAATAACGTTTGCTAATGATGATTTTTCTGGCAGTGGTATGTTTTTCTTCGCGACTATACTTGATCATTTCTTTGCACAGTTTTCTGCAATTAATAGCTTTACTCGTGTGAGCTTGAGACTGAAAGAACAAGAGGAATTATATTATCAATGGCCAGCTAGAGTAGGCGATAGTCCTCTTTTATGATTAAGCATATTATTTCTCAAGCATCACAAATAGATTTTTACAAGGCTGTTTTTATAATAGAAAACCAGCTTAAAAAGCATGGCTTAGAACATAGACATGTTGGTTACGATAGCAATCCAAAGCAGGAGCTTATTAGGTTTACTGCAACACAAAAATTTGGCTACCCAGGTAATGCAATTACCAAGTTAGAAGAGACAAGTTTTGAAGATGGATTACATAAAGTAAACATGCAGGTCTCATTTATGGGATTAACGGGATGCTCAGGCGCTTTACCTCAGTTTTATAGCGAACTAGTAATGCAGCGACTTCGCTACAAAGACACAACGATGCGTGACTTTTATGACATGTTTAATCATCGTCTAATTTCGTTGTATTACAGAGCGTGGAAAAAGTATAAGCCATCTCTTAATCATGTAAATAAAGATAAAAACAAAGACCCCTATACACAAATACTAGGGCTTTTAAGCGGTGGCTATAACGAACACCAACTTCACTTTTCGGGCTTGTATAGTCGTAAAATAAGAAATGCCTCTGATTTAAAAAGTATTTTATCTTCTTATTTAGGCTGTGACGTAACGATTAAGCAAATGATTGGTCAATGGCACGATCTCAATCCACAAGAACAAACACGCTTGGCAAGTCAGACTCTTTATGAAGGGCAACATGCATGCCTAGGTGTTGATACTGTTATTGGAAATAAAGTCTGGGATATTTCGTCAAATATAGAGGTTCACATTTCTTCAAATGATCCGAGCAAAGCCAGAGCATTGTTACCAAAAGGAACATTGTTCGAATTAACAAATAAAATAATTAAAGATTATGTAGGAAATGCAGTTCAATTTCGTTTAGTGATTGAATCTAACTTTGACGAGCTAGAAGCTGCAACACTATCTAAGAATGATTGCCAACTTGGCGCAAATAGCTTTTTAGGCGCCCGTAAAAATACATTAAACACTAACCCTACTAAGTTATCGTTTAAAGGATAATTAAAATTAAAAGGAACAGCGTATGTCTTCGATGACACTGAATAAATTAGTTGAAAAATTGAGTCCTGATTGTAGAAAAAGTCTAGAAGCGGCTGTTGCAATTTGTAATAGCAGAAGTCATTTTACAGTTGAATTAGAGCATTGGTTGCTTGCTATGATTGAACAAAAACTTGATGACGTTAGGCTTATATTTGGATCATTCGATATAGATATCGACAAAGTTCAACAAGATCTGAATCACTCACTAGAGTCTTTAAAAACCGGCAGTGAATCTTCACCTAGTTTATCAGTTCACGTGACTAGCTTATTAAAGCAATCATGGTTGAGCACAAGTATTGAATTTACTGACAATCAAATCCGTAGTGCGTACGTTATTTATACACTAACTAAAGATGATACGCTCTCTAGTTTAGTAACTCGTTGTAGTAAGCTTTTTAATAAAATAGAACCAGGGCAGTTATTACATGCTTGGCCTGAAATTGTCGCCCAGTCAGAAGAGCGAAATCAATCGGTCCAAGGTGCAACAACGCAAACAAGTTTAAATTCTAAAACGCCGAGTCTAGATCAATTTACTGTCGATTTAACAGCGCAAGCACTCGCCGGAAAAATAGACCCTATCCTTGGGCGAGACTTTGAAATTCGCCAGATGGTCGATATTTTAACAAGACGCCGTCAAAATAATCCAATACTTACAGGTGAAGCGGGTGTTGGTAAAACAGCAGTTGTAGAAGGTTTGGCACTTAGAATCGCTCAAAAAGATGTGCCAGCTGTGCTTCAGAATGTAAAAATTCATAGCCTCGACTTAGCTTTATTACAAGCAGGTGCAGGTATGAAAGGCGAGTTTGAAAACCGCTTAAAATCTTTAATTAATGAAGTTAAAAACGCAGTTAACCCAGTGATTTTGTTTATTGATGAAGCGCATACCATGATTGGCAGTGGTGGTGCAGCTGGTCAAAACGACGCGGCTAACTTATTAAAGCCAGCTTTAGCGCGTGGCGAATTACGAACAATTGCAGCTACAACATGGGCTGAATATAAAAAGTTTTTTGAAAAGGATGCCGCGTTAACGCGTCGCTTCCAAGTTGTTAAGGTTGAAGAGCCAACACCAGAAAAAGCGGTAGCAATGTTGCGTGGGCTAGTTCCAGTAATGGAGCGTCACCATAAAGTATTTATTTCTGAGCAAGCACTAGAGAGTGCCGTTCACTTATCGCATCGCTATATAACAGCAAGGCAGTTACCAGATAAAGCAGTCGCTTTGCTTGATACAGCCTGTGCACGTGTTGCAATGAGTCAAGCATCTACGCCAAGTACGATTGAACAACTAGTTAACCGTTTGAGCGAGATAGAAACTCAAGTGTTGATGTTAAAGCGTGAACAGAAAACAGGATTAGATCACTCAGAACAGCTAGACTTTTTAAAAGTAGAGTTAGTGGATATTGAGAAGCAACTACAGCCGCTAAATGAGCAGTTTATCGTAGAAAAAGAAATTGTTACCGAATTAAATAAAGCGCTTGAGTCTATTAATTCTCAAAGTGACGACTCATCAACTGAAATGCTAGAAAAATTAAAGGAGAGTAAACAGAAGCTAGCTTCTTTTGAGCACAATATGGTGCATTGGCAGGTTGATGAAGAGTTAATTGCACAAGTAATTTCGGATTGGACAGGTATACCTGTAGGTAAAATGCATGAAGATGAAATTCATGGCATTTTAAATCTAGCAAATCAGATGAAGCAGCGTGTAGTAGGGCAAGATCATGCACTGGACTTAATTGCTAAGGTTGTACAAACGTCTCGTGCTCAATTAGCTGATGAAAGCCGTCCAAACGGTATATTTATGCTTGCCGGACCTAGTGGTGTCGGTAAAACTGAAACAGCACTTTCACTAGCTCAAGAAGTTTATGGAAGCGAAGATAACGTAACAATTATTAACATGTCGGAGTTTAAAGAAGAGCATAAAGTTTCTTTATTACTTGGCTCGCCTCCAGGTTACGTAGGTTATGGTGAAGGCGGGATTTTAACCGAAGCCGTAAGAAGGAAACCTTATAGTGTTGTACTTCTAGATGAAATGGAAAAAGCACATCCTGGCGTTCAAGATATTTTTTACCAAGTGTTTGATAAAGGTACAATAAAAGATGGTGAAGGCCGAGACATCGATTTTAAAAACACAATAATTATTATGACCTCGAACGTGGGTACCGATACCACTATGAGCCTATTTGAAGATGAAGAAAGTAAGCCAAGTATTAAAGGTTTATTAAAAGCACTACAAGATGACTTGTTAGGATCATTTAAACCTGCATTTTTAGGGCGAATAAACGTAATACCTTACATCCCATTAAGTGATGATATTCTGACACAAATTGCTGCTCTTCAAATAAATAAAATAATTAAGCGTGTTAAAAAGCATTATGATGCAGAGCTTACTTATAAAGATGACGTGATTGAGTATATTATTGCTAACTGTCACAATGCAGGTTCTGGTGCACGTAATATACATACTATATTGCAAAATAAAGTATTGCCTTTATTATCAGAAGTATTGTTATCGAGTGTTGTAGAAGGTAATAAAGTTAATAGTATATCGTTATTAGTTAAAGATAATGAATTTGAAGTTGAGCTAAATTAAAGTTTATTAAAATATAACCAAGTTATAGGTTGTTTCTTTAGTTTTAGGGCATTATAATTTTGTCGTCTTAGGTAACTACATGGAATTTTTGAGACATTGTCTTCATCTAGGGAAAGGAGTTCTGAAGACCTTTTCATTGCTGTTATAAAGATAATGATTTCAAAGGAATTTTGGGAAACCAAAGTAAATAATCCAGTATTAATGGATAACATTGTTTAATTAAAAGGAGCATTATCAAATGCAAGCAAATACATATTTAAAATACGGTTCAATCAAAGGCGAAACTACAGCTGAGTCATTCAAAGATTTAATCACAGTATTATCTCTTGATTGGAATATTAGCCGTGAAATTAGCTCAGCGACTGGTACAGCAATGGACCGTGAATCTAGCTCGACTCGTTTAGGCGACGTAACAATTACTAAACTTCAAGATAAAGCATCTCCGGATCTTTTCAAAGAAGCTACAATTGGTAAGGGTTTACCTGCTATTTTCCATATCACTAAACAAGGTGATAAAGTTGAAGAAATCATGAAAATCGAACTAACAGATGCAATGATTTCTAGCTACTCTGTATCAGTACAGAACGATCGTCCAATCGAAACAATCACTATCAGCTACACAGAAATGATGATGACTGTTACTCCTACAGACGACAAAAATAACATTACTGCTCCACTTGTATACGGTTACAGCGGTGTTAAAGGTCAACAAATGTAATATTTGTTGCCTAATAGTAGCTCTGGGCATTGCTCAGAGCTTTTTTTGATCTTTAGGACAGGAAAAGCAAGGAATGCAAAAAGCAACACAAGACAAAAACGTAATTCAAATTAGCACCCCTGCTGGTAAAGATGCCCTCTATTTAACTCGTTTTGTTGCCCAAGAGGCAATGTCAGATCTATTTGTAATGTCTGCCAATATGTACACTATTGGAAAGCAAATAGCGCATGAAGATTTAGTTGGTAAACCTGTATCTATTAAAGTAAGAAATGCAGAAGGCGGTGGTGAGCGTTATTATCACGGTATTGTTAGTCATTTGGTTTCAAATGGTAGTCGTACAGCTGATGTTGACGAGCAAAAAAATTATATAGATTATCAAGCGACTATTGTTCCTTTCGCAGCGTCTATGCGAAATCGTAAAAACAGCCGCATTTTTCAAAAGAAAACAATTAAAGATATTTTTGCTGACTTATTTGGCCAACATAACGTTGCCTTTTCAGATAAAACGAGCAAAACCTACCCTAAATATGAATATTGTGTTCAATATCAAGAATCTGATTTTGATTTTATTCAACGCTTACTTCAGCACGAAGGTATTTTTTACTTTTTTGATCACACAAAAAGTAACCATACATTAGTTTTAGCTGACGATATTACAGCTTATGAAGTGTGTGGCGAGGCGAAAGTAGTTTATTCAACAGGTCACCTTAGTGAATCGCATGTGTCGCGCTGGCAAGGTGGTTTAAGCATAGCGCCAGGCAGCTTTAAACGTGTAGGTTATGACTTTAAACAGCCATCAAGATATCCTGACGGCGAACAAGCAAACCCTGAATTGCCAACTCAATCAGTATCTGAAATATTTGAATATACTGGTGAATCTGAATGCCACCCTCGTGCAGCAAGTATGGCGTCGGTGCAATTGGAGTCGCTTCAAAGAGATATGAAGTTATCTAGTGGTAAAAGCGATTGTCGTTCATTTACCGTTGGTAAACTATTTGCTTTTAAAAAGCATGAAGACCCAAGGCTTGAAGGTAAAACATTTGTTATTACGTCAATGATGACATCAATAACAGTACCAAATCAGTCTGGCGCCCAACAAGGCTCCGCAGAAGAAGTTTACTCAAATCACTTTGAATGTGTACCAAAAGAAATACCTTACAGAGCACAAATTAATAAGAAAAAGCCTGTAATAAATGGTGTGCAAACTGCAATAGTAACCGGTGATAGCGCCGACGAAATAATGATAGATCAATTTGGCCGTGTAAAAGTTCAATTTGATTGGGACAGAGAAGGTAAAAAAGATTCAAAGAGTTCATGTTGGATTCGAGTATCACAAAACTGGGCCGGGAAAAAATGGGGGGCATTTTTCTTTCCCCGAGTAGGCCAAGAAGTATTAGTTGATTTTATAAATGGTGACCCAGATCAGCCTATTATAAGTGGTGCAATTTATAACGCTGATTTAATGCCTCCATATGCATTGCCTGCAGAGAAAACGCAAAGCGGTATTAAAACGCGTTCAACTAAAGAAGGTGGCGCAGATAACTTTAACGAACTTAGGTTTGAAGACAAAAAAGGCAGTGAGCTTGTATATATACAGGCCGAAAAAGATAAACAGCTTTATGTCAAAAATGATCAAAATGACAAAACCGATCACGATCATAATATTGAAATAGGTAATGACCGTAAAGCAGAAATTGCTAATAATGATAGTCTAAAAGTAGCTAAAAACCGTCTTGCTGATATTGGTGAAGGCGATACTTTAAAAGTAGGCAAAACTTTAAATATAGAAGCAGGCGATGAGATTGTTATTAAAACAGGCTCAGCACAAATTAAAATGAGTAGCAGTGGCAATATAACTATCGAAGGCACTAATATAGACATTAAAGGTAGTAATATAAAAGTTGATGGCAGTGCTATTACTTTATCTGCTGGTGTAATTAAATTAAATTAGTGTGATTATGGAAATAATAAGTAGTTTTCAAAGTGGTCTTAGGAATGGCATAAATAACAACGGGCACGTTGTATACTGTCGTTATGGCTTGCCTCATTTAATATGTTTACCAATTAACAAGCCAAATGATCCATTGCTAAATCCTGCATTAAATCATTTAAAGGCGATGGATGGCTATTACGCTCAACAGTTTTTTATATACTTGCATACATCATTAAACAGTGAAAATGTTACTTCAGTATTATATCAATATGCAATGCAAAGTATGGTGGCGCTTTCAGATTATACTAAGAGTGAATTAATTGAAGAGTTATCGCTTTTAGTAAAACAAAGTAAATTATTAATCATCCCATTATACGAATAGCATTAATCAAATATAACTAGACAAGGAGTCTAAATGGGTAAGCCCGCAGCTACAATTGGTCACATGCATGTGTGTCCTAAAACAACAGGTACTGTGCCTCATGTTGGCGGCCCTATTGTTTTAGGCTCGACCAATGTATTGATAGGAAGTATGCCAGCAGCGCGTAAAGGCGATATGATGGTATGTATAGGGCCACCTGACAGTATTAAAACAGGCTCTGGCTCAGTTAAAATTAATGGTAAACCAGCAGCAAGAATGGGAGATGATAGCTCTCATGGCGGAAAAATTGTTGTTGGAAATCCTACCGTTTTGATCGGTGGCTAATTTGCTGTTTAACTATATAAGTAATCACCAAGATCAATTACTCATTATTAGTAATGCTCAACTTTGTCCGTTTACTTCTGTAGGGTATGTTAAATCGTTAAAAAAAAGGCTGTTAGAATCATCTTGGTTAAAGGCTAAACGTAATAATTTAAGCCATGAATTTATAATACCGACTTTAGAGCAGCTTATTGACTTTGTTCAAGACGGCTGCAGTGAAAATGTTATTGCGCAAGGTTGTGTTGAAATAATGGCAAACCTACCGCAAAACGTAAATATTAATTTTATCAATGACTTACTTGATGAACCCAAATTAAGTGTATTAGCAAAGTCTATCATATGTAAGGTTTTACTTCAGCAACATAGCCTTAATTTAATACCTCTAATTAATATAACTATTTTACTTTTAGCGCACACCCCCAAAGCGAAAGTATCAAAACAGGCACTCGATTCTATAAAGAGTATTTTAGTTGTAACCAGTAAATCTGATACAAAAAAACTAATCGATATTTTTGATAACCTTAACCAATGTGAGCTTGTTAACTCACCGTTAATGTCACTTTTTTTATTATCTCTTAGTTCAGAACAAGTTAACGCCGTCAGTAATCATGCAAGCAATATATTATCTGTAGCTGGCACTTTACAAGTGCTACTGCAAAGTGGTTTTGTAAAATTCATACTGCTTGCTAATACAGCTTTGCATACAGTAGAAAAGCCAGAGCAAATAGTTGCGCTAATGAAACGTACTTTAGGTGAAAAGTTAGACTTACTTGTCAACTTTGAAATACAAATGCAAGCTTGTAGCGGTGATCTACAAGCATTCACAGCTTTTCAGCAACAATTGCAGCTTAACTGGCCAGCTTACGAAAATGAATTATCGTCAAAAAGGTTACTCGCTGGTAAAGCATTGAATGAACATTTAAATGCGATACAAATGTCTGCTATGGATTCATACAGCCAAGCAGTTTTTAACTTATACACATATAATCAATATGTTAAAGCTAAAAGAGTAAACGTTGGAGCACCGGTATGAACGCTTTTAGTTTAATGGTTGATTACTTTTCGTTTCCAACAGCTCAAAGTGTTGACGATTTATTATACGGTGACGAAACAAGTAGCTTGAGTGAAGTTAATTGGCAATCTTGGGAAGTGTGTATTTACGATTGTATCGTTAAATCAAAAGAGTTGATGGGCCAAGTAAAAAATTTAAATGCCCCCTTAATTTGGCTTTTACCTGCGTTGTCGTATCAGAGTGAGCTTAAACAGGTGCTCCAAAGTAGTTTACAGCAATTATATCCAGAGCATGCTCAACACTTTTTGTTTTATGGTGCGTCTAGTGTGCACTTTGCTGTTGGTTTGGCTAAAAAAAATGAATGGGTAAAAGTGAATGTAATTGCGATTGATACAATCTATAAAGCGAATAAGCAAGGGCAATATAGTTACCAGGGTATTGGTGGAGCAGTTACAACCCTTGAGCAGCAAGCAACAGGTTGGGCGCAAATAAGCAACGAAATAGTGCCCTCGGTAGACTTTATTAAACATAATCAATTAAATGGTATGTTTACTCGGTTAGCTGATCAAAGCCAGCAGCTCATTGATATTATCTTCGCCCCAGGAAACGGTGTTAACCCAGAAAGTGAAGTATGGTTAAACGAGTTACAATTGCTCAGTAATTTAATTAATGAGAATACACAATATGAGCTACCTTGTTACAAGCTAGGTCAAATAGGTGCACTTGAAGGGTTAGTGGTATTGTATCAATTAACAACCAGCCCCACTATCGAAAGTCATTGCAAAAATGCATTGATAATTTCGCAAGAACAAGCAAAGCACCAAGGGGCTGCATCATACTTATGGATAAGTGAGGAAGTACACAACTAATGCAAAGTAATCCAGTTGTTTTACAAGGAACAAGTTACTCAATTTGCCTGACTGCTGGTGCTGCAAAGGCGCCTTCAGGTTATGAAGCTGTTGTAACTAATAATACAGTAAGTGCAAGTAATTTAGTCGATCAGATAAGTGAAACGCTTACAAACGATCCCTCTAAACGTCTTGATGCTATTAAATTACTTATAAGTATAGGTGCTGATGCAACAAAAGCTGACGGACAACGTAAAACTGCTAATTCACTTATAGTCGCGATTGCTGCTGGTTCTATCAAATGTTTCCGTGAAAAAGTTAAGTCTTCAATTCAAGTCAATGATAACACTAACAGTGGGGCTGGAAATAAAAAATCAAACAATAAAAATAACGCTACAGCCTCAGGTAAAAACGCCTCTCAAGCGCCCGCTAAAAATACGGGTGGAGCAAGTAATAGCACTGCAAGCGAAGAGTCAATTACAAATCAAGAGTGCCGTTCAGATCCGGTATCAATGCTCTCTGGCGAAGAAATCCTACCGCTTATAGATTTTACCCTAGCAGGCAGTCGCCAATTAGTGTGGCGACGTTTGTATCGCTCATCACATGCTGATGTGTGCACAACAATGGGTAATGGTTGGCGCCATGATTTTATGGCAAGCCTTAGTGAGCATTACTTGTCGCCACCAAAAGTAGGCCCTAAGCAAAAAGGGACTTACTGGTTAGAGTACCAAGACGAGCATGGTGCTAAACATAAATTTGAAAAGGTAAAACCTGGCCAATCAAGCTATCAGTTAAGTAGTAACCTTGCGCTACATTACCAAACAAATGGTAAGCAAGTACTTGTAACGCCAGACGATCAACACCTTACCTTTAAACCAGGCGAAAGCGCGTGGTTGCTTGAAAAAATAATTAACGAAAAAGGCCAAAGCATCGCGTTTTATTACGATGCAAAAGAGCGGCTACACCGTATAGAAGTAAACAAAGTACGTGGCTGTATTATTAGCTACAACGCGCAAGGTTTATTATGCAAAATAGCAGCGTACCACACTGACAAAAATAACAAACAGCAATTACTTTCGCCATTGCTTGCAAGCTACGAGTATGATGAAAACAAAAACCTTGTTCAGTCAACTAATCAGCAAAACGAAACTGAGCGCTACGCCTACAACGCCGCTAATTTATTAACAAAGCGTACCCGAGCCAGTGGCTTTAGCCACCATTTTGAGTGGGATAGCTATTCACCGAGTGCTAAATGTATAAAACAATGGGGCGATAACAACACTTATACTTACCAGTTTGAATACAACCTTGAGCGCGGCGAAACAACCTGTATAGACTCACGCGGTCATAAAGAGCACTTTGTACATAACGCACAAGGTAAACTGGTAAAACATACCGATCCTAACGGCAATGTTTGGCAATATACATACAATGCGCAAGGGCAAAAGCTCAGTGAAATAAAGCCAGATAGCAGTACAACGCGCTATAACTACACACCTTATGGCCAATTAGAAACACTAACGCAGCCAGATGGTAGCCAAACACATTTTGCCTACAACCAACTTGGGCAACGTGTATTAACTACCTTACCTGATGGCCAAACCATTACGCGCAAATACAGCGTGGCTGGCTTATTACAAAGCGAAACCTTTGGCGATGGCCGCACTACGTTATACAGCTACGATAAGCTCGGCCAGTTAACCCAGCATATTAATAAAAACGGCCAAATCACTAAGTTTATTTGGAACGAGCAAGGCGAGCTATTAGCAAAACACCACAACGATGAGCTAATACGTTACAGCTACGACAGCCTAGGCCGCGTAAATGCCACACTTAATAACGCAGGCTTACTCACTCAATATAAATACAATGAGCACGGCCAGCTTACACAAACAATTGCCTTTGATGAAAAAGAGCCTGAAAATAAACAGTATCAATACTTTAGCTACGATGAAGCTGGGCGATTAATTAGCTCGCAAAATAGCAAAGGCGACACCACAGAGCAACACTTTGAAGGGTTAAGCCAACCGCATTGTGTTATTCAGCCCGATGGCAGCGCACTGCATTTAACATACGACAAAGAGCGAAACTTAACGGCCATTGAGCGAAGCGACGGCCACGTATACCGCATAAGTTACGACGCTAACGAAAACCCAACGCAAGTAACTGGGTTTGATGGGACGCTACAGCAGTATAAATACGATGCCTGTAACCGCTTAGCCTCAGTAACACAAAGCAACAAACGTCACGTGAAAATAGAGCGCGACAGCCTAGGCCGTGTAACTGCGCAGCATGCAAGCCTTGCAAGCGACGCTCATATCGTTAATAACGCCAATTACTACCGCTACACAAAGCAAGGTAAAATTGCCCGCGCCCACAACGCGCAATCAACACTAAAACAACGCTTTGATAAAGGCGGCAGGCTATTGTGCGCTGAGCAAGTTAATAACCAGCAGCAAGCACATACCCTAAAGTACAGCTACGACGAATACGGTAGAAGGCAAACCCTGACACTGCCAGATTCAACCACGCTTAAATACAGCTACAACCAGTTTGGCCAGCTAAGCGGTATTAACTTACTCCAAACTAACAGCAAAGAGGTTGAGCTCGCAAAGCCGCTTGTAACATTAAGTTACGACAGCCAAGGTAATATTAAAACCCAGCAGTTTGGTAACAGCATTACCCTTACTCAACAGTTTGATGTATTTAACCGCTTAACGCAGCAACAGCTTACTCACCCAGCGCAAGCATTATTTGATACCTGTACGTATAACTACGACAGCGTAAACCAGCTCATTGCCCGTAAAAACGAAGGCGTAAGCAGCCAAAATATCAATTTTGAATACAACAGCCTCGGGCAGTTAATACAGCAAACACAGGCAAGCTCACGCGCTGATATAACCACACACTACCAGTGGGATAGCTTTGGTAACCCGCAAAGTCAGACTGTTCAATCAAACGCAAGTGATGCAGGCATTAGCGGTACAGACACTAGTGATACAGGCGAGCAGGGTACAAAACATGATGCAGTCAGTAACGAGCATACAGCCAGTTCTTCTATTGATTTAACACACGCCACCCATAGCGAATACAATGAGTTAGCGCCAAATAGTAGTGAAAATAGTAGCAACGCAGACTCAGTAGTAAACAATGAAGGCACTAACAACACCACAATAAACAGTGCTACCGACGCCGACCGCCTAACACACTTTGGCGACAGCGACTTTTACTACGACGAATTCGGTAACCAGATACGCGAAACCGGCAAAGGCATAAAAACCCGCCGCGAATACAACGCGTTTAACCAGTTAAGCTGTTTTAATAGTAACGGCACGCTTACCCAATACGACTACGACCCATTAGGTCGTCGTATCGCCAAGCACACCGAGCATGGAAAAATTGATTACATTTGGGATAACGACCAGTTAATCGGTGAATGCCAACACGGTGAATATACCTGGTATATCAACCTGCCAAATCAATTTCACCCAGTAGCGCTAATTAAACAAAACGAGGTGTACTACTACCACCTAGACCAGCTTAATACCCCACGCTTTGTAACCAACAACAAAGCAGAAGTTGTATGGGAAAACCAAGCCGATGTGTATGGCTACGAAGAGCCCAATCAAGAGCCAGAAGCCGATACTAAAAACAGCTTCGCTCAGCCAATTCGTTTTCAGGGGCAGTATTTAGATGAAGAGAGCGGCTTACATTACAACCGCTACCGCTATTACAGCCCAAAACAACAGCGCTTTATAAACCAAGACCCGATTGGTTTAGTGGGTGGCATAAACCATTACCAATATGCACCGAACCCAGTGAATTGGGTCGACCCGTTTGGGTTGTGTAAAATAAATGATAATAGTTATGAGTTGCGCAAAAAGAAATTGGCGGAAAGTGCTGGAGAAATGACAACACTCGATGCATTCACATATGAAGATTCTCTTGGTGAGCCTTGGGATAAGGCTGCAGTAAACGAGAATTGGATCGATGAAAGGCAGCAGCTCCATAGTCAAATTTTGGATTCAACAATATTAGATGCTTTAGGAAAAGTACAAAGCTTAGTCGGTGCGCCCGCTATACATGCAATGCGTGGAAATACAGGAGCCGGAAAGTCTAGATTAATGAAATCTGGTGTTATACCTGAGCTGGCTCGAGGGGATATACCTGTAATTAATCCCGATGATTTTAAACCTTTGTTGATTAATGAAGCAAAAAAAGATGGTACTGAACTAACACATAACCAAGTTCATTGGGAGGCTGCAATGCTTTCCGACAAACTTAAGAGTGAGCTGTTAAAGGCGAAACACAAGGAAAATGTACCATCTATTATTGTTGATAAAAGGCTTGGGGGGCTTTATGAAATTGAAAATCTTCATGAGGAAGCTGTTAACACTGGACGACAACTCAATGTCTTTGATGTAGATGCCCCGCTGGAAATGTCTTTATTAGGAGTGCTTCTACGAGAGCCCGGTGGAGAGGATCCAATAGTGCCATTCGATGTAGTTGCGGGAGGGTTTCTAGCAGCAAGAAAAAATAGAAAAGAATTTATAAATTATTATAGAAAAAACCCAAGTATAGGACGATATGAACTGTATGCTACGGCTCAAAATGGAGATAAGGTATTGGTTGCTAAGGTTATTGAAGGTGAAATCTTAATTAATGATATTGAGGAGGCTACTAAATTGACTTCAAATCCACAAGATGAAATTCAAAACCTAGCAAATACAATTATTGACGATAACGAAATAGAACGATTAACAGCTGGTTTCCCAGAAGGTGGATTTAAATCCGATGCTATAAAGACCTTAAAAAATAATAAAGGGTTGACTTGGGAGCAAGCTGTAACTTTGCATGGAAAGGTTTAATGATATGAATAAAAATAAAATTTCTAAAGAACAAGTAGAAATGAGGAAAGCATTCGAAGAGCATCTCGATAAACAATTTATGGAAGAAGAACAGGAATTTGATAAGCAAAAAGAGAAAGCTTCTTTGATAGGTAAAGAACCATTTAATTTGCAAGAGCTAAAAAAAAGCTGGAGCTTTAGATATGAAAATAAACTGAATGAAGAGCAAATTAATAGAGCAATGCAAGAAATCGAAAGAGATTATTACTTAGCAGGAAAACGCTTTATGACAATGGAACAATATGGCAAACATTTGATGGAAATGGAACTATATCGTTGAATGCAATTTAAAAATGACAGGCCCATCTGTTTTTATTTTATAGAAATATTGGGCTATTACTGGGAATAAAAATACCAAAAGCTGTTTGGCATGGTAATACGGGTAAATGAAATATATGCATCTTAGTAATAAACTAAAAGGAATTAGCTAATGTTTGGGAATGAATACCAACGCCACAAAGAAAGACAGTTAAAAGTTCGACTTAGTCATGAAATAAATCAAGCAAGGCTATTTAAAGATATTGACAAACTTCCGGGGTTGACTGGCGCTGGGGTTATGTATATTGACTCAAGCTTTACGGTTGTAGAGTTGAGAGCTTATAGTGGCTCATCTTTAACTCGTCCGAAAATAGTACTTCGCGAACAACCAAAAAATATGAATCAGCAAGAGTTTGCAGGTCATTTGAAAAATAGTCAGAGTAGTGCACGAGAGTCACGTTTAGTTGGTGAGGTTGCCGGTACAGTTTTAAGTTGTAGTGCGGCTGTGTTAGGCTGGATAGTCGTTTTTGGTAGCGCAGCGGCGATCCCAATTTCTGGCGGAACAAGTTCTGCCGTTACATATTTAGCAGTGGCTGCCAGTACGGCGAGTTCACTTCAATGCATTAACGGTGGCATCAGAACCTATAACGAAAGCGTAAACCCTGAATTAAACGACCTATATGACTCTAAGGAATGGTATCAGAATGTAACTATGGCGCTTGATGTAGTTTCATTGGCTGGAGCTGCAGCTGCCGGTGCTGCAACTCTAAAAGCAGTTAAACTACTAAAAGCAAATACCAATAAAACTACCGAGGCTCTTCTAAAAGGTCTTTCTAGTAGTGAAAGAAAACGTTTAACCCAAGATATAATTAGGTTGAATCACCCTGGCGTTTCTAACCAAGTATTGAAGAGGATGATCAGAAGTGGACAATTCCCTAAGCGCTATAGCGGTGTTCAAATTACCCAAGCATTGAGATTACAGCTTAAGGATACTATAGGCGCATCTTTTAGTTTTGGGGGAAGTGCGTTATCTGGAACGGTGAATTCACTTGCAATTGGAATATATGAGGAGTTGAGTAAGTAGTGTCTAAAAACGATGAGGTATTTCTATTATTTCCACCATGGAAGCTTTTACGAAGGTTTCTATTAGTAACAGTGCTCTTACTTTTGGGTACTGTATACTCCGGAATGACTGTGTTAACGCAATACTTTGATGCAGATCCTGAGTGGCTGTTAGGCATTTTATTTTCTACAGGGATAGCATTTTGCCTTATAAACTTTAAAGTAAGCCAAGGCTCTTTTTTTTACGCAAATATATTAAAATTCTATGCTTTATTTTTAGCTGTGATTTGCTTACCAACTTTTATAATTTTAGAAGGTAATGGGTATTATATTGCAACAGCTATCAATATAGCCTTTATGTTGCTCTCTTTTTATTTAATTAAAGGAGAAAAATACCAAGGTCTTATTAAATATCAGTATGATTTTTTTAAAGATATAAAAGACGCTCGTGCTGCTGTCGAAAAAGAAATGGCAAAAGGTAACCGAAGGAACAAAAAGTAATAAATTTTATTTACCTTTATTCAATTTAGAACTCTAGGGAGCTATAAACGCCTAAACTAAGGCGCTATAGAAATAATATGGAACAACAAAACCAACAAATATTAACCAATCTCGTTTACGATATATACGAAAACCCGACTTTAATAGAAGAGCATCAAGTGCTTATAAAGCCCTTGTTGAGCGATTTAGTTGCCACTGCACCAGCTGGGTTTGAGGGCATGGCGACGATGATTAATACCCATATTTCTAATGGGTTCAAATTTAAAAATCCTAAAATACAAAAATTTGAACTTGAGTCGGGGCTTTTAAAGCTTAAAACGTATTTTCAAAAAATAAACTTATAACACCCTTCATAATTACACACTCAATTTTTAACATTAATGCAGCACTTTTGCTGCATTAGTTTTTTCTCATTAAGGATGATGTATGAGCCTTGTTACCACCAGTATTTTAATGCTGTTTTTTACTCTGATAATTTTTGGCAGGCAGTGCTTTATTTAGGAGGTGTATGCCTGTTAGGTTTAATGCTTGCCATTATTGTAAAACACAAAGCTAAAAAGCGATTAACAAGGGGTGACGCTATTGGGTTTACTGTTGCCAGCTTTGTATTTTTTTGGATTATAAAATGGATTATTGGTGGGGTAGCGTATCTTTTTACCGAAAATGCATCGAATGCCACACCGGCCGACTTAGGCCAGCAAGCTTATTCATCAACTTCAGGTGATCTTTTTAACTGGGACTATTTATATTATCAGTTTTGGCCAACGTTATACATTTTACTTTTTATGCTAGCCACATTAGCTATAAAAATAATAGAAAGCCGGTTTAATAAACATTCACTTTCAGGCTCGTTTATATTATTGAGTGCCGTTTTTGTAGGCGTATCGCCGTTGTTCGGTAATGCTTTTATTTTAGGCGTTATTGCTAACTTTTTTATATTTTTTGTTGTGTGCACGGCATGTATAGAAATTGATAAAAAGAGCGATCCTTCAGCTGGTGCTATTAGTTTTATATATGGTTTTTTGCTTGTGGGCGGTATCGCGTTTAGTAGTATTGGTAAATTAATATATACGCTATTTTATAATTAAATTACCGATTGTTTTTTGATTGAAAAACATGCAGTATTTAGTATGTTTACTTACTTTTTAGTATGAGCATGATTAGTGTAATTAAATAGCCATATACTTGAAGTAATGTATAGCTAAGGCTTGGGAGAGTATTTGCTTTGTTTTTATCGCGTTTAAAGGTTTTTTTATTGGTAATAGTGACGATTACCTTAGTTTTTTTTACTACTACACAGGCTTTTGCAGATATGTTTGGCTTTTCGAAAAAGCATAATTTTATTTTGTCAGCATCATTAAATGGTGAGCTATTAAATAACGGTCAGCCAGTTGCTAATACCGTTGTGACGCGAACGCTAACTTACGGCGATGAATATACTGATGAAGCAACAACAGACGATAATGGGCATTTTTCTTTTCCTGAAAAAACAATTAAAACATCTAAACCTTCAAACATGTTTGATAACGAATCATTGGTTCAGCATGTTTATTTAGAAAATGGGACACCTGAAGGCGTTGTTCTTTGGTATGTCACTATTTCGCTACATGAAGATAGCGATACATTAAGTGAGCTACTTAAAGGTTTAGTTTGCGATATTTCTAAAGAACCCCAAACGTACGATATACCTATTAAAGAGGCGCCAGAGCATGTTTTTACAATTTATGGCGCATGTAAAATTTAACTTTTAGCATACTCATTTAAAGGGAATTTTATGAATACTTTAACACCTACACAAGCTGTACAAATAGCCACTCTTGCTTATAAAGCAAAAAGTATTAAAAGCACAAAGCTGCTAAACAACTCTTTACATCCATCCTTACGTGGTAACTTTAACTTTGGTGTAAATCAAGACGCCGTACAAGGCATATCAGGTGGTTTTTTTTCTCACCTGTTTGGCTTGAGCACTGGGTTTGGGTTATTGGGGCATGGGCAGGGGGATTTTCAAGGTGATTCTGTAATAACTATAAGAGGTACAGCGTCTTTACGTGATGGTTTAACGGATGCTAACTTTGGTTTAAGTGGTGGTTCAAACGGCAGTATGGTGCATGCGGGTTTTAATAAAACGTTTTATTCTATGAAGCCTGCAATACAAGAATTTGTATCAGCAAATGTCCGAGATAAAATGACAGGCTGTGTACATGTGGTTGGCCATAGTTTAGGTGGAGCTTTAGCCGCATTGTCGGCAGATTGGATCAAAGCTGAATATTCTCTACCCGTAAAGCTTTATACGTTTGGCTCTCCTCGGGTTGGTTTAGAACCTTTCTCAAGGGCGACGACATCAAGACTCGATAAAATATATCGTTGTACCCACGGCGCAGATCCTGTAGCTAAAGTGCCTTTATGGCCGTTTTCGCATGCACCTTATAATGGGCAAGAAATTCGGCTTGATAACGGGCAAGGTTTAAAAGGCGCTGCTCACAAGCTTAACGGCACACCAGGTTATATTAATACAGCAAATAGTAATGATTGGAATAACTTAACAGTAAAAGCAAACCACTTTTTGAGTACTCCAGTACGCTTAAAGTTTGAAGATAGAAATCAAGCTTCATTTGGATCTCAGTGGGCTGATAAGCTAAATGCAGCTCTAATTACGTTATTAAAAGATGCAGGGTACTACAGCGCAGTTGCAGCTCAAGCTGCAATTGGAACAAGCTTAACATTCTACGACATGCTTTCTCGCACAGTTAGTCAAATCGCAAAGGCTTCGGCTTCGTTTGCGGCTCAAACATTAGGGTTACTTGGGCACATGTTAGCGTTTGTAGGTAAAGTTATTACGGGTGCTGTTGAGCTCACTTACAACTTTATAAGAAGTGTTTTTGATGACACTTTAAAAGCTTTATACCGCGCCGCGAAAGATGGCCTAAATGGTTTAGATTAAATTAAAATACTATTTAGTAAATTATACGGCTAGTTATTACCGACCGTTATGCTTTTTACTAATTCATATCCGTTTTACGATTGATAATTAAAAGTATTACTGCGTAATATTCTCCTCTTAAATAGTCGCCTGCTTATGCATCGTTAACCTGCATGCTAAGCAGCCGCGTCCTATACGTCATATATCAACGATGAGTTAATCGCATAGTAGAATTAAAGTGCTTTTAATTCTGTAAAGTAATCTGGAGCATATGCCATATTTATCTTTTACTACGTTTGAATAAACGTTAAACACTCAAACGATTAACTAATACCACTCACAAAGCAGCTAAATGTGTACAAATATAAATACGAAAGGGATTTTTATGATCACTACAAGGTTGGTTGGTGTAACTTTAACACTTATTTTATTAATACCAATGCAGGGATGTGCAGATATGTTTAGCCTTTTTAATAAGCAAGACGTTACGTTGTCGTTGTCTATTAAAGGCAGATTATTAAGCAATGGTGAGCCTCAACAAGGCGTTACAGTGACAAGAGAGCTGATTTACGGTGATACTTATATTGATGAAGCCAAAAGTGATAACAATGGTTACTTTTATTTCGATAATAAAACAATACGTAGTTCAAAGCCTTCAAACATGTTTTTTAATAGCTCTTTGCTACAGAGTATTTATATTAAAAACAAAAAAGATGAAGATTCAATCTTGTGGTATACCACAATACAGTTCACTGAAGAGCAAGCACTGCTGTCTGATATATTAAATAACTTTGAATGCGAACTTAGTGAAGAGGCTATAACGTACGATATACCGATAAAAAACACTGGTCAATTTTATACAGTTTATACACGTTGTAAGTTATAGAAATTAGTGAGAAGTTTGATAAAGCCACTAATGTTCATCTATTAGTGGCTTTAATATAATGATTAACGTTTTAACTGTGCTTCTTTTTGGTTTAGTAAACGAATTATAGGGTTTTGCTCTAATATTTTACTTTTCAAAATATAACCAATAATTAGTCCAGCTATAAAGCCACCAATATGTGCGCCATAATCAATGCCATCAGGGCCTGTTACTGCACCAAAAATGTTAAATCCTAACCAAATAGCAAAAAACCATACTGCAGAAAGTTTCTTCTGATAAATTATAAACATAAAAGTAAGACTTGCGTGTCTGAACCACATTAAATACATGCCAAATAAACCGGCTATAGCGCCACTTGCGCCCACACCTGGAATTGTAGACATTGGGCTTACAATGTAGCTTGCAAACGATGCTAGAAGTCCACAGACTAAATACCACAACAAAAAGCGTTTATGACCTAACACGTCTTCTAAGTTATCGCCAACGATGTATAAAAAGTACATATTGCCAACTAAATGCATTATAGAGCCATGTAAAAATACGCAAGTTAATACAGTCCATAGCTCATTACCTTTGCTTAAATCTGCAGGTGTCATAGCAAAGTTATCAATAACATAGCTAAATGAGCTTGGATTTAAAAAATAAAGTACAAAAATCAATGTATTTAAAACAATAAGGCCGCGAGTTACCCAAGGAGTCTTTTGTGGTTTAATATTATATTCAACAGGCATTTGCGTTAAAAATTGGAACAGGTAGGTTTTCCAACTCACTTTTTGATTTAGCTCGCCTAAACTCGCTTTTATTTCAGGGCTTTTTTCAACACTTTCAAGTTCGTCTTTATCAATCCAAGTACCATCGCAGTGTCTACAAACATCAATTTCGGTATGAAAAGCTTCCAGTAAGTGAAAACGTTCTAAACTTTTTTTACAATCAGGGCAGTCAAGCTCAGAAACGCCTAATGGCTCACCAAAGTGAGTTTCAAATTTATCACCTTCTGGGCCGTTATTTATCTCGGAAATCATGCGATTTACTTCATTTTTTTCGAACCATAAACCACCACATTCACGGCAAATATCTATTTCTTCACCCTGATAATTGGTTACTTCTAATGGGTGATCTTTACAATGTGGACAGCTTTTAGTTGGCATTTTTAAGTTCCTTTAACGAACCAACAGAAATATCATTCTGCTGTAATTCCATTTTTAATTGTTTAGCGCTATTTTTTAAAGCCGGGAGTGTTTGAGTTTTAATTAAGTTTGTTATTTTTGCTAATTCGATAGAAGCCTGTTTAGCTGATATTTTTCGATTTATTGCGGCATTTATGACAAAATCAGCTCGAGAATAAAATCGACGTATTCTAGTTAAAAATTCACTTGGTGTTTCAAGCGTAGTAGGAGAAAACTGCATGGTTTTCCATATGTACTGCTCAAGTGTGGGTTTAAAAAATTCCATTTCTGATTTTGGTGGGTTCTTCGCTAAGCGTTCTGCATACTCAGCTACCGTGTTTGCGTTATCATTAACTTCGTCATAGAGCGATGTACGTAAATAGTAGTTATCTTCCATTTTGCTAAATGAATCAAACTTAAGCGCTTGCTCTAAGCCGCTTTGAGCCGCCAAATAAACACCAAAGACAGTAGAAATAACCATAAAAAATTGATTTAACCAAAAGCCAGTGCTTTTCAGTTCTTTATGATCAGCTGTTTTAAGGGCTTGCGAAAATTTTTGAGTAACTATAGGTGGTTTTTTATTGTTTTCTGGGATGTGACTAGTTGGTTCCAACAGCTCGTTCCTTGAATAATTGCTTCCTTTTTAGGCGTACAAGAATACTTAAAAATTAACCAGTTAGCAATATAGCCACTCGTATTGAATATACTTTTAACGTATTTACCTATATCTACAAGTAGTCACTTAAGTATGGCTTAGCTTAAATACTTAATAAAGAGGGTACTTAAGCTAAAGCTATTTTAAACTGTCTAATTAAATCATCTAGCGAAAAAGTTAAACGCGAGTTCATGGCTCAATATGCATGGCTCTATATTAATGAATAGAGAGTTTTTGTAGTGCCTGAGGCTATTTTGTTAGTAAAGTAACGTATTACCAATAAACGGACTAAAAAAACCTTCTTTAATAACTCAATAATGAGGCGTAGTTAGCCTTTATATTTAAGGCGTTGTTGGCCCAACGCCTAAGAGGGGTATTTATTTTTGTTATACAAAAGTGGAGAACTTTTTACACAGGCAAAGACTATGTATTTAAAAGCACAGCGCCGCTTTTATTTTCGCCTAAATGATCATCTTTATTGTAAATTGGGCAACTTTTAAGTGATAAGCAACCACATCCTATACAACCGTCTACTTTGTCGCGCAGGCGTTGCATATGCGCAATTCGCTCATCAAGTTGCGCTTGCCAATGTTTTGAAAGTGCTGACCAGTCTTGTTTTGTTGGTGTGCGGTTGTCGGGTAGGGTAGCTAAGGTGTTTTTAATCTCATCGAGCGTAATTCCCATCGCTTGAGCTGCTTTTATTACAGCTACACGGCGTAATACATCAGGTTTATAGCGTCGCTGATTACCATTATTTCGCCAGCTCTTAATTAAAAACTTAGTTTCGTAAAAGTGAAGAGTAGATACTTTTACACCACTTCTTTTTGCTACATAGCCAACGGTTAGGTTAGCTTCGATTAACTTTTTTTGTCCTACTGGCATTATTTTAATCCTTTAGTTGACCTCAATATAACTTGAGGTTTTAAGCTTCTACCACATTAAAAAAGGAGCTAACTAAATGCAACAAAAACTTGAGCGTAGTACTGTTATTATTTATTCAAGCGCACGAAAAAACGGCAATACCACAGCCCATGTTAATAGCTTTGCCGAGCAAAATGATGTGCGTGTAATATGCTTAGATGCTTATAAAATAGCGCCGTACTGCTATAACAAAAACTATAAAAATGATGACTTTTATGCTGTGTTTGAAGCACTTTTAAAGTATGACCATTGGGTGTTTGCTTCGCCAGTTTATTGGTACAGCACCACGGTACAAATGAAATTATTTATCGATAGAATAACCGATTATATGGACGATGAAGCATTAAAACCTAAGCTTCGTAGTTTACGCAGTAAGCATTTTTCAGTGCTTTCTAATGCGTCATCAAGCGAAGCCCCCGGCTGTTTTGTAGAGCAGTTTAAAATACTTTTAGTTATTTAGGTATGCAGTTTATTAACCATAGCCATAAAAGTACCCAAAAGGTTGCTTAAATTGCAGCCTTTTTTGGTTGTCTCTGGTAGTTTAGTAATAATCTTAAAAAAAACAGGATTGTTTTATGAAATATTTACTATTGTTAGTGCTGCTTTTTAGCCCTTTAATATATGCAACAGAGCAACCAATTAAGGGGTATGGTAATTATTACAATGTCCCCGAGCATGATGAAATTAATGACGCTACGGTATTTAAAATAGCATTTGATGTTGCTGATGGCGCTAAAGAAGGCGCGCAAAATAATTCAATGAATTCGCTAGCGCGTTTTATTAACATGCATATAGCGCATGGCGTAAAGCCTGAAAACATACAACTTGCATTAGTTGTGCACGGCAGCGCAAGTGTTGATGTGTTAGCTAATAGCGAATATAAAAAACGCTTTAACGCTGACAATAAAAACCAAGCGTTAATTGAGCAGCTACTAGCAAACAACACTAAAGTGTATGTTTGCGGGCAATCTGCTACTCACTTTAAAGTAACGCCAGCGCTTTTAATTGAGGGTGTAAAAATGTCGCTTTCAGCTATGACCGCTCACGCACAACTTCAACAGCAAGGCTATACGCTCAACCCATTTTAATGACTCAAATAATAAAAAATATTCTCTGCTTTGGTGATTCAAATACATGGGGCTTAGACCCTGTAACGGGTAAACGTTTTGATGAAAATACCCGATGGACATCGCTATTAAATAAAAACTTAGGGCGTGGCTTTAACGTAATAGAGGCAGGGCAGCCTAACCGCACGTTAGTGCATAATCCACCGTTTGATGGCGTGCTTAATGGTGTTAGTTATCTAAAGCCTTACTTGGATAAGCATGAGCTCGACTTTATTATTATTGCCCTTGGTACAAACGATCTTAAAAAACGTTTTAATTTAACACCTAATTTAATAGCAGATGGCTTAAATGATTTAATTAACTCAATACATATTTATTATCAGCAAGGTAGTACTTTAAAATCCCCTAAAATTATTATTGCTAGCCCACCTAAAATAAGAATCACTGAGCAGTATTCGCGTATTTACGAAGGTGCAGATACAAAAGCAACAAAGCTCTCTAGTGCATTTAAAAGCGTTGCGGCTAATAATAAATGTACTTTTATTGATTTTAATACATTTATTAATGTAACAGCCGGTGATGGGCTTCACTTTGAAAGTAATCAGCATTTAACGCTAAGTGCTAAAATTACTCAATTGGTTCAAAATTCATTCAATAATTCTTGAATCTATCTGTTTGAATTTAATGCGACTTATGCAATCATCTAATAAAGTAGTGATATAAATTAACAACTTCGAGATGCTATGAAAAAGTACCAACAAAAATCTATTATAGCCATTTTAACCGGAGGGTTAGTTTTTGTAACTGGCTGTTTTATCTTGCTCAATTTTGCAGCGCAGCAGTTAACAGCACAAACAAAGTATGATGCTGAATATATTCTCGGTCATGTAGAAGGTGCAATTGCAGAGAGGCGTCGAATTCTTACCCCATTAAATAAGCTTGCGTTTAAACAGTGTGATAATACAACTCTTCTTGAGATGCGCCGCGCTTTATTTGACGCAAAATATGTAATTGATATAGGCTTTTTTAAAGATAACCAGCTAGTTTGTACTACTGGCGCAGGCTTATTAAGTAAACCAATTAACGACAAACAGCCTGACTTTATTCGAGATGATGAACAGGTGAGGGTTCGTTTTGAGCCAGAGCTTTATTTATTATTATTTAGTGAGCGCCCTATGGAGGTAATTATAGTCAGACAAGGGGACTATAATTTAATTATGCAGAGCACGCCCTTTACCAACATCGGAATTACTGCGCCAGATTGGGAAGTTATTTATAAAACACCAAATACTTTGCATCATTTAGCAGGTAAAGAGGGGCTGTACCAGCAGGTAAAAAACAGCGTTTTCTTTCCTTACGAAACTAACTCAGTTTGCAGTTCTACAAGTAGTCAATATTGTGTAGTAGTGCACTTGCCTTGGAGTCTGTTTTTTTCTAATAATCACTTATTATTAATAATTTCGTTAATTTTAACCTGTTTAGTGGGCATATCGAGTGCGTTAATAGTTGATGCGAGAATTGCTGCACGACGCTCTACTAATCAGCGTATTCGTAAAGGGCTTAAAAAGGGATCATTTTATTGGACTTACCAGCCCATTATTTGTTTGCAAAGTGGCAAGCTGATTGGTTGCGAGGTACTTGCACGTTTTGAAGATAAGTACGGTGCTTTATTTCCAGATGAGTTTATTCCGGTTATTAGAAAAAATAATTTAACTTGGACTTTTACTGAGGCAATGATTGCTACCACAATAAAAGAGTTAACCTTTATAGAGTTATTGCCAGAAGGCTTTAAAGTGTCGCTTAATATATTTCCGTGTGATGTAGAGCTGGGTAATGTGTCGTTACTGCCGCAAATTATAGAGCTTACCAACTCACGCTTTATTATTTGTTTAGAGATAACTGAAGACGAGTACCTTGATACAAGCATTGCGCATGCTCATTTTAGAACCTTAGTTGAATCGGGATTTAACTTATCATTAGATGACTTTGGTACGGGTTATTCGAATTTAAGAAACTTACAAAACTTGAGCTTTCATCAACTTAAAATTGATCGTACGTTTGTTCAAGATATAGCAACTGAGGGCTTAAAAGCCTCTATGATCCCAAATATTATGGAACTTGTGCATAAGTTTAATTATACCTGTGTGGCAGAAGGGATTGAAACCACTGAGCAAGAAGCTATTTTAAAAACAGCGGGTGTGCATTATGGACAAGGCTGGAAGTACGGTAAGCCCATGACGGCGTCTAAATTTAAAAATTATATAACTAATCAGCATTTTTAGATCTCAGCTGCCATACTAAACGTATCGGTATGAAATTTATAAATATTAGGTTTATTATTATCAAATTAACATTAAGTGCTTTTGCATTTTTATTACTTAGTGCGTGTACAACACAGTATCCAAACCAGCAATTAACAGGTAAGCAGTTTCCAAGCATTAGTGGCGAAAGCTTAGAGCAAAGTATGGTGACTATACCTAGTGATTTTAAGGAAGATAAAACACTACTGCTCATTGGGTACAAGCAAGACAGCCAGTTTGATATAGACCGTTGGTTAATTGGTTTAGATATGGCGGGCGTAACGCTCCCTACATACGAACTACCAACCATTGCCGGCATGGCACCACGTATGTTTAGCACATTTATAGACAGCGGTATGCGCAAAGGCATCCCTAAAGAATTATGGGGTGGGGTAATCACTATTTATAAAGATGGCGAGACAGTTCAAAAGTTTACAGGTAATCAAAGCCCAAATAACTCTCGTGTGGTACTTATAAATAGCAGCGGCGAAATTTTATATTTTTATGATCGAGGTTTTTCGGTTGATGCGTTAAATAAATTAAAAGCGAATATTGAGTAGCCTTTAAATTCATTTGTTTAGGTTAATTAAAGTGAAAGGGAGCGAATGCTCCCTTTATATTGTATTTTATTTAAAACGCGTAACTTACACTAAAGCGCGTTGTACGAGGCATAATGTAACGACCATTTGGTGCATCAGCATTACGTGGATCACCTTCTGTAATGCCTTGCTCATCCGTTAAGTTATCTATTGCTACTTGAAGCTTGATGCCCTCCATTGGTTCTAATATTAAACCTAAATCAACTTTTTCGTAGCCGTCGAGTGTTACAGTGTTTTCGTTATTGCCAAAGCGATCATCAACCGCTGAAAGCGTACCGTATAAAGTTGCATACATACCTTGTAGCTCAAAATCGTAACTTGGCGTTATACGTACTTGCCATTTTGGTTGGCGCTGCGACTGGTTACCATCGTTTGTTGGGCTCTCTGTAATTTCAGCATCTTGTAATGTCGTATTTAAATTAACAGAAAAACCAGAATCATGATTAAAGTTGTAATCAAGCTCTATACCGTATGCTTCGTTTGTTAAAATTTCTGCTGGTACGCCAGGTCGTCTTACAAATGTGTCGCCTTTAACTTCATTTACAAATACGGTTGCATAAAAGTCGGTTGATTCAGTAATTAACTTATAGCCAAGCTCGCCTTGAGTTATTTCTTTAATAAGCTTTTCGCCGCCTTCGTAAGCATCAAAGTTATCTCTAAAGTCATCAAAGTAAGGCATTTTATAACCACGGTTAACACGGGCAAACACACCCATATCATCATTAATTGAATAGTTTAACCCTGTAGTCCACGATGTTTTACTTTCATCATAGCTAACGGTTTTAGTAATAATACCGTCAAGGCCCTCATCTACACTGTATTCTACTTCGTGGTTTTCTTGACGTACGCCAACATCAAGTGTAAACGCATCAGCAAATTTGTATTCACCGGTGACATAAAACGCGTTAGTGCGCGCATCACCTGTTGAGCTTATGTCGTAGTTAAAATCACAACCATCGGTGTTTTGATTACATTCAATCCCAGCCAATGCTTCGCCACCTGATTCAAGTACATGGTATGCAGTGTTACCTAAGCTCCACCAATCTTTTGCTGAAGTACTTGCAGTGTAATATCCAAAGGTTGTTGATAGGTCGCCAAATTTTTTCGAAAAAGCTAAATCATTAGTAAATGAGCTGATTTCTTTAAGTACTACCCATCGACCAAGTTGTTGGACTGGGGTATCGCTTGCGTATTCAGTGTTTGTAACTGCTCCAAATGCAGTTTGGCCGTTATCAGCAACTGCTCCAACCGTTGTTGCTGAGCCACTAGGTACTAAACCGTAGGTATTTGCATCGCCTTTGGTAATGTTAAAGCGATCTGAAAAATGCCAACCACCTTTTAGCTCTAGCTTAATACTACCGCCCGAAACATGGCCGTCCCACCCTCTGCCATCACCTAGGTCAATATCAAGTGCTTGTGCATCGGGGCCTGTAAATATTGTTGCTTGACGATTTAGCGTACCAAGTTGCGTATATTCTGCGTCAATACCATCAACATTAAGGGGTGTTGGTAAGTACCATGCACCGTGATCGTCTGTTTGGCGGGTATAAAAGTTAAGCTCACCGTTATCTAAATCTTTAGTAATGTTGATTGTAAATTGGCTCCCCTTTTCAGAAGTAAAGCCCGCATCACGAATACCCGGTGAGCTTTTTACGTAACCGCCAACCATAAAGTATAAATCGTCAGTAATTTCACCACTCATCACAGCATCAACTCGCTGTAAGTCGTAATCAGAAGTTGTGTATTTAAATAAGCCTTCTGTTTCTTCGCCACCACGTTTTAATCTAAAATTGGTTGTTAATCCTGGTTGTCCGTTAGATAAAACAGGATTAGGTCCACCACGCAGGGCTTCTACTGTCTCAATGGTTTCATCAACACGAAACATTGATGAGTTCTCTAAAAACGATAAGGTTGATGCTGGGTAAATTGGTGAACCTTCAATACTTAGCGTTAAAAATGGGGCATCCCCACCGCCAGGAAAACCACGAACAAATACATTCGCACCTGACTCACCACCTGAGCTTTCTACCCAAACTCCAGGTATTGCTTTAAATAAGTCAGCGGTGCTTTTTGGAGACAATTTAATAATTTGTTCACTATCGATATTAGTTACCGCATAGCTAGCATCTATTTTTCTTATTCCAACACCTGTGGGTGTTCCTGATACTACAATACGCTCAACTTTTTGTTTTTCTTGTGCTTGCTCTGCAGCAAATGCGCATTGAGTGCTAAGCGCTAAAGTAATGGCACACGCTAGTGTACTTTTTGCTTTACTGATTTTCATGTGTGTGATCCCGTTTTTAGTGTATTAAACAGTGTATTACTGCAGTCTTTTTACTAAAAATCATTGTAAATAGGCTGTGTATATTGAAACCTTAGAGATAAATGCAAACGTTTGCAATATTTATTTGTAAATTATTTATGAATTTATATAGTTTATTTATTGAGCTTATTTATATGTTAAACACTTTTTGGGTCGTTGTTCGCGCCAGCAAAAAATAATAATGCTATATTGTCAGCGAGTTAGATAATTGTATTGATCAGTGGTAAGCGACTATTTAGGAAGATCATGAATAACAAAAAAATTAAATTAACTGATTTAGCGAAACTAGCAGGCGTGTCTACCTCTACAGTTTCGCGTGCGCTTAATGATAATCCGCTAATTAAGCAAGAAACCCGCGATAAACTTCAGCGCTTAGCTAAAGAGCATAATTTTAGTCTTAATACGGCTGCAAGTCGGTTGCGGACACAAAAAACCAATGTAGTTGCGGTTATAATTAACCTTGACGAACAAACAGAGCAGTCGATTAGCGATCCGTTTTTACTTAAAGTAGTGAGCGAAATTAATCTTGCACTTAATCAGCAAGGGTTAGAGCTTTTACTATCTAATTCAATCATGGCGCAAGACGATTGGGCTAATTATTTTATTAATAGCCGCCGTGCAGACGGTATTATTGTTGTAGGTCAAGGTAAAAACCAAACCAATATAGAAAATGCAGCTAACGCAGGTATTCCGCTGGTGGTATGGGGAGACCCTAAAACACCTAGCAACTACCCCATTGTAGGAAGTGACAATTACTTGGGAGGCTTGCAAGCAACAACGCATTTAATAGAGCACGGAGCTAAAAACATTGTATTTTTAGGCGACCCAGAACATGGTGAAATTAGTGAGCGTCATAGAGGGTACTCTGCCGCATTAGCATCCCATAAATTAGAGCAACATGTTGTATCTATTGATATTACAAGTAGCTCAGCGTATCAATCAATTAACCAATTACTGCGTGAAAAAGGCCTTTATTTTGATGCTATAGTTGCATGTAGTGATATGGTTGCCTTAGGTGCCATGAAAGCCTTAAAAGAGCGTTATGTAAGCATTCCTAATGATGTCGCTCTAGTAGGTTTTGATGATATTGCTATGGCCGACATTAGCCACCCTTCATTATCAACTATCCGACAAAACACACAGTACGCAGCCACGCTATTAGTTCAAAAGTTGATGCAGCAACTAGCTGGTGAAAAAGTTGAATCACAAGTAATTGATATTGAACTGATTACCCGCCAATCAAGTAAAAGATAGTTTATAAATCATGTTGAGTTAATGTTAAATTTAAAATGCAAACGATTGCATTGAGGGCTATTCTAAACTAAACTCAAACCTCACTGATATAAACACACACTGTGTATGCACTCGTTATGGGCATACAATAAAGGTCGTTATAGCGTTTAAATAACGCTGTAAAGCGAGGGCAATTATGAGTAAAACAAAAGTCACACTGGCAATTGCAGCAAGTTACTTTATTTTCGCTATTTTGTTAAATAGCGTGGGCACCGTTATTTTGCAGGCAATAAATACCCTTGGGGTAAGTAAAACAGAAGCTTCAGTGCTTGAGGGGTTTAAAGATTTATCCATTGCGATAATGTCATTTGTAGTGGCTTCGTTTATTCCTCGCCTAGGCTATAAACTGGCTATGCTTGGGGCACTTACTGTTGTTGCCCTTGCTTGTGTAAGTACGGCTTTAATTAGTGACTTTTATGCGTTTAAAATTTTATTTGCCGCCATTGGTTGTGGCTTTGCTGTGGTTAAAGTGTCGGTTTACTCTATTATCGGCCAAGTGACAGATGATGCAAATAGCCACTCTTCATTGTTAAACACCATTGAGGGCATTTTCATGGTTGGTGTGTTAAGTGGCTATTGGATTTTTACTGCTTTTATAGATCCAAACGATTCAACCGCGTGGCTCAACGTTTATTACTTGCTAGCAGCTCTGGCCCTAATCGTTATAGCGAGCGTAATTGCTGCGCCTATAAAGCCCGCCATTATAAGTAAAACTAAACGCTCCTGTTGGTTCGATTTTATCGCCATGCTTAAGCTAACATATCAACCGTTGGTACTCATATTTATAATTAGTGCTTTTTTATACGTATTAATTGAGCAGGGCGTAGGTACTTGGCTACCCACATTCAATAATGAAGTTTTAAAACTTCCTATAGCTATTAGTATTCAGCTGGCCAGTATTTTTGCTGCGGCACTTGCATTTGGGCGCTTAGTAGCAGGGCAAGTACTTAAACACATTCACTGGTTTGTTGTATTGAGCAGTTGTTTAATTGCGATGGCCGGCCTCATACTTATTACCCTACCGCTTACTGAGAATGTTACTGAAAATACAGTAATTAGCTTATTTGATGCACCACTTGCTGCATTTATTTTACCGTTAATTGGTTTTTTCATGGCGCCTATTTATCCGGTACTTAACTCAGTTATGCTCAGCGCTCTTGAAAAACATCGTCATGCCGCTATGACTGGCTTAATTGTAGTTTTTTCAGCACTTGGTGGAACAACAGGCTCAATAATAACTGGTTATGTATTTGAGCACTTTAGTGGCCAGCATGCGTTTTACCTTTCTTTGGTTCCCATTAGTTTGATTTTTATTAGCGTGATTTTTTTCAAAAAACGAACCGACGCTATCTCACAACACGCAACGACAGCTTAACAGTAAGGAAAGTTATGAGTTTTTTTGACAGCCAATTATTTAAAGATGTTCAAATGCAGCATGTATTTAGCGACTGTAAAACATTCGCAGATGCAATTGCGCGTGTTAATTGGCAAAGTGCATGTAAAAGCTATGAACAATTAGCGCCTTTAACTAATACGCAGCTTAGTGAGTTTGTAAACGCACACTTTATTACTTCCCCAGTGCTAGCAATGGGCACTGAGGCTGATACGTCATCGGTTAAACATTATATAGACTCGTTATGGAGTGGCCTTAGAAGAGAGGCGGATACCCCGAAGCAAGATTCATTACTAGCACTAAAGCACAGCTATATTGTGCCTGGCGGGCGCTTTCAAGAGATTTACTATTGGGATAGTTATTTTACAGCATTGGGCTTAATCGATGCAGATAAAGGTGATGTAGTTGAAGATATGCTACTTAACTTTGTCGATTTAATTAACGATTATGGTTGTATTCCAAATGGTAACCGTCGCTATTATTTATCACGCTCGCAGCCACCGGTTTTAGCACTCATGGTCGAGTTATTATGGGAACATACGCATAGCAAATCACTCAATACGCAATGGCTTGCTATGTGTGTTGCAGCACTTGAAAAAGAATATATATTTTGGATGCAAGACGCGCAGTTGCTTTCGAGTGATTTATTGGGCTCAAAGCGGGTAGTAAGAATGCCTTGTGGTGGTGTTTTAAATCGTTATTGGGACGATGTAAGTGAGCCAAGAGCAGAGTCATTGCGTGAAGATTTAGCGCTAGCGGAAGGGTTGGCGAAGGAGAAAAAATCTGATTTTTATCGTAATATTCGCGCTGCATGTGAGTCGGGTTGGGACTTTAGTTCTCGTTGGCTTGGTGAGTCTAATTTACTAAGCTCTATTCAAACAACTGATATTGTTCCTATAGATTTAAACTGCCTTATGTATAACTTAGAGAATCAATTAAGCAAATTCTTTCAATTGCTCGGCAATAGTGAACAAGCAGAGCATTACCAATTACTTGCCAGCAATCGCAAGGCGCTTATTAATGCTTACCTTTGGAATGAACCAACCGGTTTTTTTGTTGATTATAACTGCCGTACAACGGCTCAATCTCCAATACTTAGTGCAGCGGCAACTACTGCTTTATTTGTTAATTTAGCCAGTAATGAGCAAGCAATCAAGGTAGCTACAATATTAGCCAATGAATTTTTAAAAAAGGGTGGTATTGTTACAACTATTACTCAAACGCCTCAGCAGTGGGATAGTCCAAATGGTTGGGCTCCACTCCAATGGCTTGCGGTAAAAGGGCTTAATAACTACGGTATTACTCAATTGAGTACACATATAATGCAAAATTGGGTAAATATGGTTGAGCAAAATTTTGCAGTAAATAAGTGCTTACTCGAAAAATACAATGTGTGCACACCAGCGGTTTTAGCCAGTGGTGGTGAATATCAAGTACAGCAGGGTTTTGGTTGGACTAATGGCGTAACGACTCGATTTTATAAATTACTAAACTACTAATCCGATCTGTTATTTATCTTACAAAAGTAATTGTAAAAACAAAGGTAATGTAGGTTATGTATTGATTTAAAAGGTTTTTATCTGTTTTAGGGTGAGAGGCGGTAGCTTTATTTTAATACCAAAATCTCATTGTAAGTTGTATTTGATTTAGGTAATGTAGTGTAAATGTTTCAAGGACGAAATTTATGCCCCATAAAAATTCAGTATTTGTAAAAACAACGTTTCAATCATCTTTTCATTCACACAACTACACCGCTATTTTAAGAACATTACAAGCTTTGTTTGGTGATATTAAAATGGACGAAGTTATTCCTAAAGCTGAGCAGCGCACAAATTATGATTTGTTTTTAATCGATGGTGCTAAAAGCAAATGGCAAGATCTCATTCCCGCAGACCTTATTTGTTTAGCTAAACACTATAGTGTTGTTATCTTTAATGTTGATAAAGAAGATGTGTGCGAGCAAAACTTATTGCTTAACCATTTTAATGGTGTTTTTTATAAATCTGATGCGCCAGAAGATATTTTTAAAGGGTTAGTTCGTGTTGATACTGGCGAGCTTTGGTTTACGCGCAAAGTAATTTCAAAAGCTTTTAACGACATTTTAGCCGTGGCATCGTCATTTAATAACCTACATGACGACATTGAATTAAAGCAAGACGACTACGATCATTTAACAAAGCGAGAAAAGTCCGTTATTCATTTAATTGCACAAGGTGCGAGTAACAATACAATTGCTGATAAGCTCAATATTAGCGACCACACTGTAAAAACACATTTGTACAGTGCGTTTAAAAAAACTAACTCACGCAACAGGGTGGAGCTTGCTAATTGGGCACAGCGCTATATATCTGTTTTGTTGCCAATGGCTAAATAAGAGTAAAGCCACCAAGACGTTATTTAAGTTATTTAAGTAAAAACCTTATCCTCTAGATTTTTTATAAGAGTTGGGTTAGCGAAGTACTTTCAACTCACTAACCACACAACCTATAAAGGCTACAATATGTAGCCTTTAGTTAATTCAGGAAATCAGTTTACGCCGATTTTTTAGCCCATAAGCCTTTATCAATACCTTTTGTTATGAGATCTGTGAGTGCTTTTTCTATTGCTTGGGTAACACAAATACTCATAGGTTCATTGTCGCTAAAGCCAGCTTCTGCTTCTGCTAGTCGTTTGTAGCTTACGTATCTAAAAAAGCCTGCACGCATTTCTTGGCTAAGTACTTTTTTGCTGGTGGCTACACTTAGTAGTACTTGTCCAGTACGAACATCAACAGCGCGTAAGTATATTGAAATAGCATCTTCGCGGTAAAGCTCTGATGCGCCTATACCAAAGTATTCCATACCCAAACCACCTGTTTTTACATTAGTGTCGTAGCTTATGATACCGCCCTCTAAAATGATTTTTGCGGTTGTTAGCGGAGGTAAATCAGCTTGGTTAGGATTATCGGCTTGGCCCGCACGAATAATTTTTCGCTCAGTTAAAATGTTTTGTAAACCTTCACGCTCTACCGGCGTAAACCAATCAGATTCATGTAATGCTTGTATGAGTATTGAGTTAGCACCTTGAGTAACGGCAGTCGAAAATGAGCTAACGTTAGTTTGTGGCTTATATTGACCTGTTTGATCTCTAAATGAGTAAACAGATACCGGAATACTGCCAACAGGTTTAGGTAAGTTTTTCAGATCTGCGAATAATTCGGTTGGCTCTAAACTAACTGCTTTTTGTTGCGATGGTGGGATTAAGTTCCCTAGGCTCGCACAACCGCTCAATCCTATTAATATTATTGTTATTAGTAGTTTATACATTATCCAAACCTCGGTACTTCAATGATCACCACGGTGTCATCAATTATATTTGTTATTCTTACTGTAATAGAATCAGTTGTGCTGGTTATAACTTCAATTTGATAATCGCCACTCATAAATATGGAGTCTTGATTGAAAAGGCTATCTTCTATGTCCTCACCAAATGCCATATCGGTAATTTCTCTTACCATACGATTTAAATAGGTGCGCTCTAGAGTTTCTTGAAATTGTTCAGCGTAACCTTTTTCTACTACCGGTGCTTTATGCTTGTTTTGAGCTTGGGCTTTACTCAACAGCATATTTGCATTGAGTGGGTTACCACCAAAGCTTGGGTTAATTGGGGTGTAAATTATTTCAGTTGCTGCTGCTGAAAAGCTTAATGTTGTTATTATTATAAGGGCTATATTTTTCATTTTACCATCCATCTTTAGCCATATCGGGTGTTGACACTGCCATGTTTTCGCGAGCCATTGCATCTATCACTGTATAAACAGCCTGCTCCACACGCTCATTTAAAGGCTCTAGTCGTCTACCTAAATAAGTTGCGTAAACAAGTTGGTTATTCATTATTAACGACAGCTTTGTGCCTGCTTTTGGAATGACCGTTTCTTTAATTTCAATGTTAAAACCAGCAGTTGAAGGGAGATCTCGCCAGTAATTAGAAAACTCAAAATAGAACTGATGACCAAAGCGGCTAATACTCCTATCAAGTAGTAGGCCGTCAATCTCCAACTCTTCAGCGGCATAAGATGCGGGCATTAAAAACAGAGAAAGCGTAAGTAATAATACTTGGTAATGGTTTTTATTATTATGCATAACTAAATGGGGAGAGTTGCTCTCCCCAACCTCAATAATTACATTTGAGTAATAGAAGTCACGTTACCGTCACCAATTTGGGTCACTGAAACAGTGCTGTTGAAACCAATTACGGCGCCTTCAACAATGTTATCGTTACCCATTTGAGTTACGCTAAACGAAACGTTTTCGCCACCTACTAAAAATGCAGGTTGCTCCATTCCAACTACCCAGTTACCTTCGCCAGTTTGTGAAATATCAATGCTGTGGCCATTACCTTCAACCATCATATCAACTACGTTCATTTCACCTGTTTGAGCTAGGTCAATTTGGTTCATGTTGCTATCTAAAATACCTGCAAGTGTAACCATGGCTTCGTTTTGAGAACCATTTTGCATAATATCGATATCGTTGTCGTTTGATGTTAGAGATATATCAGGGTATGAAGACTCAACAACAGCAGTGTTTTCTTGGCCAGACTGAATAACGTTAACGTCATTTTCAGACCCATTAAAGTTAACAACGTGTGCTGAATTTGATTCACCTACTTGGTTAATCATAAATTCGTTATCGGTACCTAAAACGCCCATGTAAGCATCATTTAATAAGCCAACTTGTGTAGCCGTTAATTCATTATCGTCACCAATAATATCAACGGTTGTTGAGTTGCTTAAATCAACCTGAGTTACTGTAACTTCGTTGTTTTGACCTTCGAATAAGTTTGATTCGATAGTATTTAAAGAACCTTCTTGGTCTAAATCAATTTCGTTTTCATCGCCTAATACAGCTACAAATGTTACTGCGTTAGTATTGCCTTCTTGTTCAATTGAAAGCTCATTTGCATCGCCTAAAATATCAGTGAAGGTAACAGTATTACGATCGCCGTCTTGTTCAATATCAAGCTCGTTATCGTTGCCTTGTAAAGAACTCACTTTGAAGGTATTCCAGTAACCGTTTTGCTCAAGACTCAGACTATTCTGATCGCCCATTACAGAGGTTAATTCAGCTTCATGCCACTCACCTGTTTGTAATGAACTGATTTCGTTGCCATTACCTTTCATATCTAAGTTGTAAAACCAATGACCACCAGTGCCTTGCTCTACATCAACGATATTGTCGTCACCAACAATCATGTTGACAGCTTCGTTGTTTACAAAAAAGCCTTGGCCACTTTGCAAAACATTTAGGTAATTATTATTACCAGTAACTTCGGTAATTACACCGTTGGCAACGCCATCTTGGGCATATACTTGCTCGTTGTTGTTACCAATTGTTGTTACGCCAACATAATTACCTGATTGTAATTGAGTAACTTCTGTTGTGTTCTCGTTTCCAGTAGTCGAAACCTCAATAGTATTACTATCTCCCTCTTGCATTAAAATCGCGGTGTTATTATTTTGCGATTGCGCCAATGTCATTGAATTAGCGGTGCTAAGTATAGATATTTTTGTACTAAGTTCTGAGTTTGATGCTGATTTGTTGTCGGTATCTGCATATGAGGCAAAGCTGGTACCCATTGCTATTGCAACAGCACAACTTAAAAGTGATTTATTCAACTTCATTATTTTCTCCTTGAAATATTAAAATCAAATACCCTAAATGTTATAGGTTTTAATAAGGTATTTGTTGTTTCAGCATGCCGTGCCGATATATTTTTTGTGATCCGCTTGCGTAACTTTAGAAGTAGGTGAAGCGTAATATGTGACTATAAATAATTAAGTTTTAATTTGTCATAAATATTGAACTAACAAAGTTTAAGCTCAGATTCATAATCACCCATTAACTGTATTCCCCTATTTCATTTTCTTAAATCATCATTTTTTACCAAATAATTAACCTTTTATTATCATCGGTTTATGTGTGTAACTGGTGGGTTTTAATGTAATAGTAAGCAAAAGCAGTAAAAAAGTTTGACCCTATAATGGGTAAGGCTGTAATGGGGCAGTTCATTATAATGACTGTGTTTAGTGTTTTTTTTATAGCCAAACTGGTCAAAATTTATGATTTTTAATTCTTTTTAACTTTTTAACTTGTCAAATATCGTATTTACTAGTTTGCTTATAACTTGCCACGTGATCCCTTGTACTTGAAATAGTGAACAAACCCGCTTAGTGCTTCTAAGCTAACCCAACTATGGATAGAACAATGAAAACAAAATTATCTATTATTACGCTTGCTTTACTACCTTGTTTGGCTTCGGCTAAATTACCTGATGCAGGAGCTCTTCCACAAGCAGCTGCAAGCAGTGACTCTGTTATTGTTAAATATAAAAAAAATGCAACACCCCAAATGCGTAAACAAGCACGAAGCTTGGTTAAAGCAAAAATTACAGATTTAAATAATGATGAAGTTGATGATAACTTCACATCATTATTCTCAGGTCGCCTTGCTAAATTTAAAGTGTCTGGCATGAGCACTAAAGAAGCTATTGAGCGTTTAAAGTCTCATCAAGCTATTGAATATGTTGAGCCAGATTACCGAGTAAGTATTGCGAGCGCACCTAACGACCCTCGTTTTGATGAGCTTTGGGGTCTAAATAATGAAGGTCAGACCGGTGGTACGGCAGACGCTGATATTGATGCTGTAGAAGCGTGGACTATTTCTACTGGTAGTCGTGATGTAGTTGTTGGTGTAATCGATACAGGTATTGATTATAGCCATAGCGATTTAGCGAGCAATATGTGGGTAAATACCTCTGAAATCGCAGGCGATGGTATTGATAATGACGGTAATGGCTTTATCGATGATATTCATGGTATCAATGCGATTACCAATACTGGCGACCCTATGGATGATGAAGGTCACGGAACGCATGTGTCTGGAACTATAGGTGCGAGTGGTAATAACTCTGTGGGTGTAGTGGGTGTAAATCATGAAGTATCACTTGTTGGTTGTAAGTTTTTAGATGCAGCAGGTAATGGATCAACATCAGATGCAATCAAGTGTATTGATTACATGGTTGGCCTAAAAAACTCTGGTGTTAACATCCGCGTATTAAATAATAGTTGGGGTGGCGGTGGCTATAGCCAAGCGCTGGCTGATGCAATCGAATCAAGTGAAGCTGCCGAGCTACTGTTTGTAGCTGCAGCAGGTAACGACACTATTGATAACGATGTAAACCCACATTATCCATCAAACTACGAAAATGCGAGTGTTCTATCGGTTGCAAGTACTAACCAAACTGATGATATTTCGTGGTTCTCTCATTGGGGCTTAACCAGTGTTGATATGGGCGCACCAGGTACTGCTATTTTATCTACTACACCGGGTGAAAGTTATGCATCGTATTCTGGTACGTCAATGGCAACGCCGCATGTTGCTGGCGCAGCTGCGCTAGTTTTATCTATTAATCCAGAGTTATCTACTCAAGAACTTAAAGATTTATTAATGAGCTCGGGCGATGCTAATGCTGCACTGCAGGGGAAAACGGTAGCCGGTACGCGACTTAATGTTAACCAAGCACTTATTGATGCGGATCCAACTCCTGGTTTTAAAATATCAGCTAGCCCGCTTACCCAACAAATTATAGCTGGAGAGGCTACAAGCTATACATTTACAATTGGCTCAATTGCCGAGTGGGATGAGGAAGTAACGCTTGAATTATCAACAACATTAGGTGGTGCTTATTTATCATCACTTACAGCGCGCCCTGGTGATGACGTGATACTAAATGTTGAAACCGATACTGATACTCAGTGGGGAGATTACGAGTTTACCGTAACTGCCACTGCGGGTGATATTGTTAAACAGCAATCGGTTGAATTAATGATACAACCATTAGGGTTAAATGACTTTACCTACAGCAGTACTGGTAGCGTAGCAATTCCAGATAATTCTCCACAGGGGATTAGCTCAGTAATTAATGTTTCTGATGATTTAACCGTATTTGGCACAACCGCCGATGTTGATATTACTCATACTTACTCTGGTGATTTAGTTGTAAAACTAATTTCAGCACAAGGTACAGAGGTAACATTGCAAAGCAATGTTGGTGGTAGTAACGATGATATTGTTAAGAGCTTCACGTCTAGTGCATTCAATGGCGAAGTAGCAAATGGTGACTGGACTCTTCATGTAGAAGATACTGCAGCCGCTGATACAGGCACAATTAATGGCTGGTCACTTACGCTTAGCGCTATAGGCGAAGTAAGTGCACAACCGCCACGTGCAGGCTTTACTGTTGATACGCAAGGTTTAACAGCCTCGTTTGTAGATACAAGCAATGATGCCAATAACGACATTACACAGTGGAGCTGGAGCTTTGGCGATGGCGCTACATCAACAGATTCAAGCCCTGTGCATGCATATGCGCAATCGGGTAGTTACGATGTAGAACTAACTGTTACTGACAGTGAAGGTAATACAGATACATTTACCCAAGCCGTTGTTGTAAGTGACGTGACCCTTGAACTGAACTTAAAACGCGCTAACAAAACACGCCTAGGTACGATGCGTGTAGAACTTAGCTGGGAAGAAGTTGGTGCAGAGTCATTAAGCGTTTACCGTAATGGTGAGCTAGTTGATACCACTGCAGATAATGGACGCTACCGTGATTACGTACGTGGAGCTACATTACCATCGTACGATTACCAATTATGTGTAACAGAAAATGTGTGTTCGAATATCATCACCGTTTCTTTTGAATAAATTTCACTACTCCTAAAGTAATTTAAGCCCAGCTTTGCTGGGCTTTTTTATGTTTTAAAAAATATAAACTATGCTTTTTTATACGGGTGAGTTTTAAGCCAGTGCTCGGCTATTTGTTCACGCGTGGCAAACCAAACCTGCTCATGCGATCGGGCATATTCTAAAAACCGTGCTAATGCTTTTATTCTTCCTGGTCTGCCAATTAAGCGGCAATGTAAACCTATCGACATCATTTTAGGGGCGTTTTCACCTTCAGGGTCACCTTCTTCATAAAGCGTATCAAATGCATCTTTTAAGTAATTATAAAACTGATCCCCTGCATTAAAACCCTGTACGGCAGCAAAGCGCATGTCGTTTACATCGAGCGTGTAGGGCACAATGAGTTGTGGCTTACCTTCCTTAATACTGTAAAAGGGCAAATCGTCGCTGTAATCGTCGGCGTCATATAAAAATGTGCCATTCTCAACTACAAGGGCTGCGGTATTTGGGCTAGTTCGGCCGGTATACCAGCCTTTGGGCTTTTTACCTGTAAGCTTTTTAATGACGTCAATGGCTTGTTGCATATGTTCGCGCTCGGTTTGTTTATCTATATTTTGATAATTAATCCAGCGCAGGCCATGGCTTGCAATCTCGTGGCCTGCTTCAACAAAGGCTTTAGCTACATCGGGGTGGCGCTCAAGGGCCATCGCCACTGCAAAAATGGTGACCGGTATATCGTATTTTTTAAATAAACGCAGTAACCTCCACACGCCCGCGCGCGAGCCATATTCGTAAATAGACTCCATGCTGATATGGCGGTCTTCTACATGGGGAGCACTGACTATTTCTGATAAAAACGTTTCAGCGGCTGCATCACCATGTAATACACAGTTTTCGCCGCCTTCTTCGTAATTTAATACCACTTGCACGGCAATACGTGCTTTATTGGGCCAATTTGCATGAGGCGCATGTGGGCCATAACCAATTAAGTCTCGTGGGTAGTTTTTAAATTGCTCGCTCATTTTATTGCTCCTTTTTAAGTGCCGTGAGCCAAAACTCGAGCGTTTCGCGCTCTGTGTTAGTCATTTGGGTCATATTAGCCAGTGGCATGTCTTTGGTTATAACCGCGCGGGTATGAATAAGCGTGCTGGATTTTTTTACATCACTAATAGAGTCGAGCTTAAAGCCTAGCGGCGCTGTTTGAAAAAGCTCAGAGGTAGGTGTTTCACTATGGCACTGCGTACAGTGTTTGCTGATTATATCCCACGCTTGTGCGTCGGTAATACTTGCTTGTAAAGGCGCGTTTTCGTCTGCATTTGTTGTACTGCTGGGCCAAGGTGCTATTGCCAACATAAGGGCAAAAAATGCTGCAATACCACTTATAAGTACTGAAGGTTTATTAACGCCTTGATGTTTTAAGTTAAAGTAATGGCGTATCCACATACCAATACCAAACAGCGCAATTAAAATAAGCCAGCCAAAGTTGTGGCTATACGTGTAAGGAAAGTGATTGCTAAGCATAATAAATACCACAGGTAACGTGGCGTAGTTATTATGAATAGAACACAGCTTTGCCTTTAAACCTGGGAGCGATTCGGGTATACGGCCGGCTTCTACTTCACTTACCATATAGCGTTGCCCTGGCATAATAATGTGATACACATTGCCAACCATACACGTGCCAATGAGTGCGCCTACATGAATATACACAGCGCGGTCGCTAAATAATTGATCAACCCCAAAAGTCCACAGAGCTAATAAACCAATAACTACAGCAATAAACACTTTGCCGTTTTCAACCAGCGGGGTTTTACACAATAAACGATAAATACCATAACCTAAGCCAATAAAACCAAGGGATGCCCCAATAGCTGCAAATTTACTTAGCTCACTTTTACTGTTATCAATTAAGTACACATCGGCGCCAACATAATAAAGTAAGCTAAATAGTAATATACCGGTGATCCAGGTTGTGTACGCTTCCCACTTAAACCAATGCAGGGTATGAGGCATTTGTTCAGGGCCATTTTGATACTTAGCCACTTCATAAAAGCCACCGCCATGCACGGCCCATAAATCGCCTTTTATGCCTTTATCTATTTTCCATTGCGGTGGTGTTTGTAGGTTGTTATCAAGCCATGCAAAATAAAATGAAGCGCCAATCCAGGCTATACCAGCAATAACATGAAAGTAACGCAGTACTAAATGAGCAAGCTCAAATAAATAGTTTTCCATAACGGTTAAGCCTCTTCTAATACCGGTGAGCGGGTGTCTGAAAATTGATTGTTATCATCGCGCTTATACACACTTTTACCCATAATGTAGGTTTGCTCAACGCAGCGGTCGTCGCCTAACATCATCATTGCAAATAGTTTTTCATGTAGGGTTTTGGCATGTTGTATTCTAAATTTTAAAAACGAAGTTGCCGAACAATCCATTACAATAAAATCGGCTTCACAGCCGGCTTCAAAATTACCAATTGTTCCTTCTAAATCGAGCGCTCTAGCACCGCCGAGTGTTGCTAAATACAGCCCTTTAAATGCTGAAAACTTTTGACCTTGTAACTGTTGGATTTTGTAAGCTTCGTTACCTGTTTGTAGCATAGAAAAGCTTGTTCCTGCGCCTACATCGGTACCCATGCCTACGTTTATGCCGTGCTCTTCACAGGCTTTTAAATTTAAAAGTCCTGAGCCTAAAAACAGGTTTGAGGTAGGACAGTGCGATATAGCCGCATTGTTATCTGCAAGACAGCAAAGCTCGCGCTCAGATAAATGAATGCTATGGGCAAATACCGAGCGTTTACGTACCATTTTAGCTTGCTCGTACACGCCTAAGTAATCCTCGGCTTCTGGAAATAACCCTTTAACCCATTCGCACTCGTCTTTGTTTTCAGATAGATGAGTGTGCAGGTAGGTGTCTGGGTATTCTTCAAGTAACTGAGTGCATTTTTGTAATTGCTCAGGGGTTGATGTGGGGGCAAAACGTGGTGTAACTGCGTAGCTTAGCCTGTCAACATTGTGCCATTTTTTTATTAGGGCTTTGGATTCGTCATAGCTTGTTTGCGCGCAATCAGATAAGTCGTCAGGGCAGTTACGATCCATCATTACTTTACCGGCAATCATCCGTAAATTGCGTTTTTGTGATTCTTTAAAAAACGCATCAACCGATTGCGGGTGCACAGTGCCAAATACAAGGGCAGTGGTTGTGCCATTACGCAGTAGCTCGTCTAAAAAGCGATTAGAGATCTCTTTTGAATAATGCTTACAAGTGAATTTTTTCTCTGTCGGAAACGCATACTCGGTTAACCAACTTAGCAGTTGCTCGCCGTACGCCCCCACCATTTCGGTTTGTGGTAAGTGTATGTGGGTGTCAATCATACCAGGCATAACCAGTTTGCCATCGTGGCGGATAACACGCGCTGATTTATCAATTGTTGGCAGTATGTCTTGCTCGTAACCAAGTTTAACTACTTTGCCGTGCTTGATAACTAATGCGCCTTTTTCAAAAAAACGATGGGCGCTTTCGCCAGCAATGGCAGGGTCGTCAATAAAGTCGAGTATATCGGCACAAACTACTGTTAAGTTATTATTGTTTTGCGTGCTCATTATTAGCTACCTCTGTATGTAGAGTAGCCAAACGGGCTAAGCAACAATGGGATATGATGATGTTTAGTATCTTGTAATCTAAACGTTATTTTCGCCTCTGGGTAAAACGCAGGGGTAGGTTGATTTTGGTAGTAGCTATCTAAATCAAATACTAGCTTATAGGTTGCAAATTCTACTTCTGTATTTAGCCAGTCGGTAATTCGCCCATCGGTATCGGTTGTGCCTTGGGTTAGTTGTACCCATTCGTTATTTGTAAGTTTAAATAGCTTAACAGTAACGTTTGCTGCTGGTTCTCCGGTGCTGGTATCGAGTATATGGGTGGTTATAGGGCTTTTGTTCATAGCAGTGACTCCAATCTTATTTTTGTTATTTTGGCTTGTTCGCCCGCGGCTATATTAAGCTCTGTACTGCGGGTGTTGTGTATGCGCTGCTCTATGAGTTCAAGCATTTGTTCGGCCGTTTTACCGGTGGCGCACACAATAAAAATAAAGCCAAACTTGCTCAGGTACTCTTTATTAAGAACGATCATTTTGGTAAGTACGGCTTCGTTTGCTTTGCTCATACCCGATTGCTCATGCCCCGCTTTTTGTGCGGTAGCAGCGTATTTTTTGCTAAGGGTTGATAAGTCACCTATTTGCGGGTGGCCTTCAAAGGCAGCTAAATAGTCGCTCTCGCTAAGGCTATCCCATATGCTTTTTGCGCATTCAAACAGCTGTTGAGCACTTTTAAATGGCATTGCTTTTACCATGGCTGCCACCCAGTTAGGGGCCGCGCAGCAATGCTCAAGTGCTTGTTTTGCTTGTGCATCATTTAGCGTATTTATTTGTAAGCTACTCATGCGCCTACTTCCTCCTGCGTGGTGCTAATTAAGGCATTTTTTAGTGTGCGCCACTGCAAGCCTTGGCGTTTTGGCGCTTGGGTTTGCATAGCCTGATAAAGGGCAATTAGCTGTCCACTAATCGAAATAGCCACTTCCATTGGTAATTTGCCCGTAATATTTTTTAGCCCAACAGGGCAGGTCATTTGCTGTATTTGATCGGCTGTAAAATCGCGATGTGCTAGGCGTTGTTTAAAACGTTTTGCTTTAGTGTCAGAGCCAATAACGCCCAGCCAATTGGCATCAGCGCGTTTAATAATGGCTTGGGTGAGTGCAAAGTCGAGCTGGTGGTTATGGGTAAGTATTAAGTAGTTATTAGCTTTAGGCGCACGCTTTACTTGTTCTGTTGGCTCTTCATCAACCACTTTTACTACATTAGTTGGCATAGCCTGTGGGAATACATCTGCGCGGCTATCTATCCAGCGTATGCGAATAGGCAGTTGTGCCAATATACCAATAAGCGCTTGTGCTACGTGGCCTGCGCCGTAAATATCTAAAGTAAAGCGCTCGCATTGCATGCATTCAAGCATAACGGTGGCAGCCCCGCCGCAGCACTGGCCTAAATTTGCACCTAGGTTAAATTGCTCAATTACTTGGGCGGCTTCGCCTTTGGCAAGTAGTTCGCGGGCTTTTTCTATTACTACGTATTCAAGGTGGCCACCGCCAAGAGTGTCGTAAATATGCTCGCCGCTTATTACCATTTTAGAGCCTGTGCCGCGAGGGGTTGAGCCATTTGTGCCAAGTACCGTGGCAATTACATAATTAGTGCCGCTTTGTTCGTGCTCGTTTATAGCCTGCGCCCAGTTTTGCGTATGAAAACCCTGAAACGACTCATTTAAATTAGTCATGTTGATGCTCCTTAAACCAGCTAGCGGTTTGCTCAATTGCACTCAATACTCGCTCTGGGGTTGCGGGTGTATCCAGTGGGGCTGTGTATTTGTAATCAGCCACACTGCTTATTGCATTACGAATAGCGCTCCATACACTAAAGGCCAACATAAATGGCGGCTCGCCTACGGCTTTTGATCTAAATACGGTGGTTTCTGGATTTGCTGAATTATAGAGATTGACGTTAAATTCGGCGGGTGTATCGCCAATGGCTGGTATTTTGTAGTTAGCAGGACCAAAGCTTGCAAGCTGGCCTTTATCATTCCATTGTAAGTCTTCGGTGGTAAGCCAGCCCATACCTTGTACAAAGGCGCCTTCAATTTGGCCTATATCAAGTGCTGGGTTAATTGAGCTGCCTACATCGTGCAGTATGTCAACGCGGGTTACCGTGTTTTCGCCAGTTAGCGTATCTACTTCTACTTCGCTGAGTGCTACGCCGTGAGCGTAGTAAAAAAATGGGCGGCCTTCGCCTTTGGCTCTATCGTAATGAATTTTTGGTGTGGCGTAATAACCGGTAGATGAAAGCGATATACGATTCATGTAAGCAAGATTCGCAAGTTCGCTAAAGCTAATTTCCCCTTTACTAAAAGTAATGAGGTTATCTTTAAATGTAATACTTTGGCTGTTTACTTCAAAGTGCTCGGTAATAAAGTTTATTAAGCGCTCTTTTATTGTGTTTACTGCATTAAGGGCTGCCATACCGTTTAAGTCGGTACCGCTTGAAGCCGCTGTTGGCGAGGTGTTTGGTACCTTGTCGGTACGCGTAGCACTAATACTTACCGCGTTAAAATCGACCCCAAAGCCGTGGGCCACAATTTGCGCAATTTTGGTGTTTAGTCCTTGGCCCATTTCGGTGCCGCCGTGGTTTAAATGTATAGAGCCATCGCTATATACATGTACTAATGCACCAGCTTGATTTAAGTGTTGTACCGTAAACGAAATACCGTATTTAACCGGCGTCATTGCAAGGCCTTTTTTTATAATAGGCGATGTGGCATTAAATGCTTTAATAGCATTTTTACGTGCCCAGTAGTCACCTGACTCTTCAAGCTGGTTTATCATATCTTTTAAAATATGTTGCTCTACGGTTTGATGATACGGCGTGGTATCGCGGCCTTTTCTGTATAAATTGAGTTTTCTGATCTCAAGCGGATCTTTACCTAATTTGGCTGCTATATCGTCCATTATTAGCTCGCCCATAATCATTCCTTGCGGGCCACCAAATCCTCTAAATGCGGTATGGCTTACGGTATTTACTTTACAGCGATTACCCTTAATTGTGGCGGCTGGGTAGTAGTAGGCGTTATCGGCATGAAACATGGCGCGGTCTACAATTGCATCCGATAAATCTGGCGAGTAGCCACAAAACCCATTTACGGTAATGTCGGCACCTTTTATTAAACCATTTTCGTCAAAACCAACATGGTATTGATTATAAAAAGGGTGGCGTTTACCGGTTAACTTAAAATCGTCGCTGCGGGCTAGGCGCATTTTTACTGCGCAGCCAAGGTGGTAAACCGCTAGCGCTGCAAGGCATGCCCATGGCGCGCCTTGGGTTTCTTTGCCGCCAAAAGCACCGCCCATACGGCGGGTTTCTACGTTTACAAAGCTAAATGGCTTTTTTAAAATTTTAGCAACTAAATGCTGCACCTCAGTAGGGTGTTGCGTAGAGCACTGAACATGAATGCCCCCGTCGTTATCAGGTTGCGCCAGCGCTATTTGGCCTTCTAAATAAAAGTGTTCTTGCCCGCCTATGTTTATTTCGCCTTTAAGCTGGTGGGCTGCGTTATTAATGGCTTGTTCGCTGTTACCACGGTTAAGTGAATGGGGCGGCCTCACCCAGTGCTCTTTGCTAATGGCTTCTTTAATATCAAGTATGGGCGTAGTTTGCTCGCACTCTATAACCACCAAACGTGCAGCGCGGCGCGCTATTTCATAGGTGTCGGCAACTACTACCAGCACAGGTTGTCCGTGGTATTGAATTTCATGACTAGTGAGTAATACATCACCAGGAAATACCGGGCCAATATCAAGCTTACCGGGTACATCTTCGGCCGATAAAATACGTTTAACGCCTTTAACTGCCAGTGCGAGACTTGTATCAATTGATTTAATAAAGCCGCTTGTAACAGGGGCGAGCACTGGGTAGGCATGCAGGCAGCCGTAAGGCTCAGGGTTATCGTCGGCAAAATTTGCACTGCCACAAACTTGTTTAATAGCGCTTTCGTGATATTTAGATTGCCCAACGCTACCACCTTGGGCTTTTAGTTTATCCATTTCAAAGTGACGCATGTGAGATCCTCGTAATGGCAATGTTGTTATTGTTGCGTGCTTGCGGCTCACAAAACTCAATACCAATGCGTTGTAATAAGTTTTTGCTTACCGTAATGCGATAATGCCCACTGCTTCTTACATCGCTCATGGGCGTAAAGTCATCGTTAATAGCCGTTGCTGCGTCTATAAAACTACTTACTTGTAATGATTGAGATACCAGCTTTTGCTCAATATGCTGCGCGCGCTTAGGAATAGCTGCCATACCGCCCATAGCGCAGCGGGCTTGAGTAATCATGTTTTGTGAATGCTCTATAGCAAGCACCAAACACACGGTAGATATATCGTCTTCAAAGCGTTTTGATATTTTATGACAGGCCAGTTTTAGCGACTCTGGGCGCTTTGGGATGGTGAACTTACTAATTACTTCATCGCTTTTAAGAACTGTTTTTTTGTAATCAATAAAGTAGTCGGCAACTTTAATAGTGCGCGAACCAGCGCTGCTTAATAAATCCATTGATGCATTAAGAGCGATTAAAAGTGGAGCGGGATCGCCAATCGGAGAGGCATTCCCTATGCTGCCACCTAGTGTGCCGCTGTTACGTACTTGGCTTGATCCTAAGCGTTCAAATAGCTCTTTTGACTCTGGGTAATGGTTATAAAATGCCTCAACAAATTGGCTATAAGGTAGCGCTGCACCTATGTGTAACTCACCGTTATTATCTGCCAAGGTGCAAAGATCCTTTACTTGGCTAAGGGAGATAATTACATCCGGTAAGAGCATGTTTTGGCTAAGCTCAATGGCAAAGTCGGTGCCACCAGCAACTAAATGTGCATAAGGATAAAGCGCTTTTAGCTCAACAAGTTGTTGGGCAGTTTGTGGTAAGTAAAATTTGCGAGGACCATTTTTTAAAAATGGAATATCGTCATCATATTGCGTATTAAGTGATCCTTTAAATTGGGCGGCCATTGCTGAGTACGGTTCAGCTTTACGTTCATAGCTATAGGCTTTTTCGGCTGCAAGTAATATAGGGTTATAACCTGTACAACGGCATAAGTTACCGCCAAGTGCATGAATAACCGCTTTTTTACCAGGGTACGTTGGCTCATTAATATAAAGAGCCAACAAACTCATTATTATACCGGGCGTGCAAAAACCACATTGCGAACCATGGCACTCCACTAGTGCACGTTGTACGGGGTGTAAATCGGTTAAGTTTGGGTATAAGCCAGTAGTCACAGCCTCTACCGTTACTATATGTTTTGCATGCGCATTACCTAATAACAATAAACAGCTGTTCATTGTTTTGTATTGCCAACTAGTTTGCCCGTTTGCATTTATACGCTCTTCACCCACTAAAATTGTGCACGCACCACAGTCGCCAGTTGCACATCCTTCTTTGGTGCCCACTTTCCCTTTTTTGGTGCGAAGCCAGTCCAAAATGGTGAGACTTGGCGAACATTCTTGTACTTCAATTGGCGTGTTATTTAATAAAAATTGAATCACACAGACCCCCTTAATTTTTATAAAGCCCTGATACATAAAGGCTTGGCGTATGTTTTTTCTTGTTGTTTGCGCACGGGTAAGAAAAATACTTTTTCATCTTGGTAAGTATATTGCAGTTACCATGCCATTGTTGACCGGTTGGTCAGTTGATGTTTTGAGTAGGCTAAATTGCTCATTAAGTACAAATAGGCCCTAATAATGAATAATAAATACCGCCTTACTATGCAGGGAATGACAAAGCAGTATCCCGGATGTATAGCCAATAATGACGTAACCTTAAAAATTAAGCATGGTGAAGTGCATGCCTTATTAGGTGAAAACGGTGCAGGTAAAAGCACATTAATGAAAATGCTTTATGGTGTGGTTAAACCTGACCAAGGGGACATGTTTTTTAATGGCCGTATAATGAATATAAAAGACCCTGCTGATGCGCGTGATTTAGGCATTGGAATGGTCTTTCAGCATTTTTCGTTATTTGAAACACTTACGGTCGCCCAAAATATTGAACTAGCGTTAGGTGATTTAGCAGGGCATAGCAGCACGCTTGCGGGTCGAATTACAAAAACATCAACACGTTATGGTATGCCATTAGACCCCCATAGACTGGTATCAACACTTTCAACTGGCGAGCGCCAACGAGTAGAAATTGTTAGATGCTTATTATTAGATATTCAGTTACTTATTTTAGACGAACCCACTTCAGTACTGACTCCACAAGAAGTCGATGCATTATTTAAAACCCTAAAGTCACTTAAAAAAGAAGGCTGCTCTGTGCTGTTTATTAGCCATAAACTGCACGAAGTGATTGAGTTATGTGACAGTGCGACCATTTTGAGAGGCGGGAAAGTAAGCGGGCATTGTATTCCTAAAAACGAAACTAGTGAGTCAATTGCTAGGCTGATGGTAGGCGACAACACGCCAATTAGTAACCAAACTCGCAGAGCTTTGGGTACTGCGGATTTTTTAACCGTTAATAATCTAACCACCGCCGCACAAGCATTATTTGAAACACCCCTTAAAAACATTAACTTTGCAGTACAGCAAGGCGAAATAGTGGGGATTGCGGGTGTTGCTGGCAACGGACAAGAAGAGTTATTAAAAGTGCTTTCGGGGGAGCAAATTCAAGCTAGTAGTAGCGCCATTAAATTTAAAAATACCGTAGTTGATGCACTGTGCCCGCTAAAAAGGCGCCGCCTTGGGCTTGCATGTGTGCCAGAGGATAGGCTTGGGCGAGGAGCTGTGCCCACTATGGATTTAGCACAAAATGCACTGCTTACTAGTTTTGATAATGGGCTGGTTAAAAATGGCTTTTTAGTAAAACAAAAAATTACTGAGCTTGCTAATAAAATCATTACAAAATACAAGGTTAAAACGCCAAGTTTTCGCACTCATGCAGCTAGCCTTTCAGGTGGTAATTTACAAAAATTTATTATTGGTCGCGAGGTAGAGCAAAGCCCAAAACTACTCGTTATGTCGCACCCTACTTGGGGTGTAGATATAGGCGCACAAGTGGCGATACATGAAGCTATTTTAAAGCTTCGCGACGAAGGGTGTGCGGTACTCGTTATTTCAGAAGATTTAGACGAACTTTATAAAATTTGCGACCGTATTGGCGCAATTTGTGATGGCAAACTGTCTCCCATTTTAAATACCGATACCGTACCGCTTGTGCAGTTAGGGCAGTGGATGGCTGGCGACTTTAGCGATGTTTTTAATAACCAGCCTAAAGTACACACACCACAAGGGGCACTCGCATGATTAAGTTAGAACCACGTGTTGAACGCTCACCAGCTTGGAGTTATCTCTCTCCTGTTTTAGCTATTTTACTAACATTAATAACCGGTTACGTGGTGTTTGCCTTATTAGGGCATGATCCTTTAAATGCCTTGTATACATTGCTTATAGCACCTGTTGCCGATTGGTATGGTGTAACTGAGCTACTTGTAATGACCATTCCTATTTTGCTATGCGCCTATGGCTTAGCGCTTTGTTATAGAGCATCGGTTTGGAATATAGGCGCAGAAGGGCAACTGCTTATTGGTGGTGTATGTGCAAGTGCTGTAGCCGTTAACTTTGTTGATTCAACAAGTGCTTTTGCAATGCCACTTACATTACTCGCTGGTATTGCTGGTGGCATGTTGTGGGCGGGGCTTGCTGCTTTTATGAAGCTGCGTTTAAACACCAATGAAATTTTAGTCACCATAATGCTCAACTACATAGCAGTAAATGTATTGCTGTGGGCTGTTCATGGGTCACTCAAAGATCCTCACGGTTATAACTTTCCTGAAAGTGCATTGTTTGGCGATAGCACGCTATTGCCTGTTTTATTCGACGGTACTCGATTGCACTTAGGCCTGGCGTTTGCGTTATTAGCGCTATGCGCCACATGGGTGTTTATTAGTAAAACCTTTATAGGCTTTCAAATACAAGTACTTGGGCTTGATGCATCCGCGGCCAAAATGGCGGGTTACAAGCGAGCATTATTAATTACGGGAGTGTTAGTTATTAGCGGTGGCTTAGCGGGGCTTGCTGGTGCGGGCGAAGTAGCAGGGCCTATTGGACAGCTGGTTCCACAAATATCACCTGGTTATGGCTATGCCGCCATTATTGTTGCTTTTTTAGGGCGATTGCACCCAGTAGGAATTACGTTTGCGGGCCTACTAATGGGGCTTATTTATATGGGAGGTGAGCTTGCGCAAATTAACATGGGTTTACCAAACGCCATTACCGGTATTTTTCAGGGGTTAATGCTGTTTTATTTACTCTCGTGCGATGTGCTTATTACTTATCGCCTTAGATTTTCGCTGCCATTTAAACAACAAAAAGCGCAGCCAATACATATTGCACAGGAGTCTTAAATTATGGATTTAGATGTAATTACTAATATTTTATACGCCACTATTCGTACAGGCACCCCCTTATTGCTGGTGGCGCTGGGTGAAATGGTATGCGAAAAAAGCGGCACCTTAAATTTAGGGCAAGAAGGCATGATGCTTTTAGGCGCGGTGGCAGGGTTTATAACCATGTACCAATGCGACAACCTATTTATTGGTTTTACGGTAGCAGCTTTGGTTGGTGTTATGGCCTCACTTATTTTCGCTTTTGTAGCGCTTAATTTAAATGCTAGCCAAGTGGCTGCAGGTTTGGCGCTGACTATTTTTGGTACTGGCCTTTCGGCATTTTTAGGTGCCGACTATGAAGGAAAAACCATTAACGCGTTACCTACTTTAGCAATTGCAGGGTTTGAGCATATTCCGGTATTAGGCAAAGCGCTATTTTCGCAAGACGCCATTGTGTATTTAAGTTGGAGTTTAGTGCTTGGTGCGTATTTGTTTTTTAAATACCACAGAGCAGGGCTTGCAGTACGGGCTATTGGTGAAAACCCAAGTGTGGGTAATAACTTAGGTTTACCTGTAATGCGTACACGTTATTTAGCCGTTATGTTTGGCGGCGCACTGGCTGGTATTGCGGGCGCTTACTTGTCGTTGGCTTATACACCACTTTGGACTCAAAACATGACGGCAGGGCGAGGTTGGATAGCCCTTGCGCTCGTGGTATTTGCAAGCTGGCGTATTGAGCGCGTAATGCTTGGCGCTTATTTATTTGGCTTTGCCAGCATTATGCACTTAGTTGCACAAGCGTTCGGTTTAGCGGTTGATTCTAACTTATTAGCCATGCTGCCTTATGGTGCAACACTTATTGTACTGATTATGCTCAGTAAAAATAAGCAAAAGCTAAAAATGTACGAACCCATGTGGCTAGGTAAACCTTGGCACAAGGGTCATTAAATTAATTACAAAATCAATAAGGTAAATCACCTGCTTCAACAGGATATTAAAAATATAACACGGAGAATAACAATGAAAAAACTTATAACAACACTCGGGGTTGCATTGAGCTTGTGCATAAGCGCATCAGCTACTGCAAAAGATAACGTAAAAGTAGGCTTTGTATATGTAAGTCCAATTGGTGAGGCCGGTTGGACGTATACACACGATGTAAGCCGGCAGTACCTAGAAGACAAATTTGGCGACAAAATAGAAACTACTTTTGTTGAAAGCGTACCAGAAGGAGCCGATGCTGAGCGTGTTATTACGCAACTAGCCAAAAGCGGGCACGATCTAATATTTACAACGTCGTTTGGCTACATGAACCCAACACTTAAAGTGGCTAAACGGTTTCCTAATGTAAAGTTTGAGCATGCTACAGGCTATAAACGCGCAAAAAACGTAAGCACTTACTTTGATCGCATTTACGAAGGACGCTACCTAACAGGTGTTATTGCAGGGCACATGAGTAAAACCGACAGCATTGGTTATATTGCTGCGTTTCCTATTCCGGAGGTAATACGCGGTATAAATGCATTTACGCTTGGCCTGCGCTCAGTAAAGCCTAATGCAAAAGTAAAAGTAGTGTGGGTTAATAGCTGGTTTGATCCGGGTAAAGAGCGCGAAGCTGCCGATAGCCTTATAGATCAAGGCGTTGATATTATAACTCAACATACTGATTCACCTGCACCATTGCAAGCAGCTGAAGCCGCTGGTATTTACGCTATTGGCTACCACTCAGATATGAGCGGGTACGGTAAAAAAGCACATTTAACGGCAGCGGTTCATCACTGGGATGAATTTTATGCAGAGCGCGTACAGCAAGTACTTGACGATAAATGGCAATCGCAAGATATATGGAAAGGGATAGGCTCAGGGATGACTCGCTTAGCGCCGCTAAGTAAAGACATTCCAAGTGATGTAGTAAGTGAAGTAAATGCTATTTCAGAGAAAATTGGTAAAGGTGAATTTCATCCATTTACTGGCCCTATAAAAAATCAGCAAGGTGAGCTGGTTACAACAGCTGGGCAGACTATTGATGATAAAACCTTACTCGGCATGGACTTTTACGTTGAAGGCGTAGAAGGGCAGCTTAAATAAACGCAGACGTATTTGAATTTAAATAGGGCAGGGCGTTAATACCTTGCCCAAGTTTAAGCGCTAAAAGGATATTGACCATGTCAAACCAAGAAGCTATTTCAGAAGACATAATTTACGCGGTAGATGATAAACCAGGGCTAACTGAATCATTTTTTGCTGCACTACAGCACGTACTCGCAAGCTTTGTAGGCATTATTACACCCACACTTATTATTGGTGGGGTGCTTGGCCTAGCTGCTGAAATACCATATTTAATTAGTATGGCGTTGTTTGTATCGGGTGTTGGTACGTTTATACAAGCGCGCAGAGTAGGGCCTGTTGGTTCTGGACTTATATGTGTGCAAGGCACCAGTTTTGCTTTTTTAGGCACTATTTTGGCCACAGGCTTTACTGTTAAAGCTACGGGTGGCAATAACGATGAAGTACTCGCTACTATTTTTGCTGTGTGTTTTTTAGCGGCCTTTGTAGAGATATTTATTAGTTTTTTTATAGAAAAACTCGGCAAAGTAATTAAGCCTGTTGTTACCGGCGTGGTTATTACCACTATAGGCGTCTACCTTATAAAAGTGGGTATGACCGACATAGGCGGCGGCCAGTGGCTATTAACTAATAAGCCTGACGAGTTTGCCTCACCAAGTAACCTAATTGTTGGTTTTTCGGTTGTTGCTTTAGTGGTGCTGTTTAATGCAAGTAAAAACCAATGGGTAAGGCTAACTGCCGTGGTTGTAGCCATGATAGTAGGTTGGATACTGGCTGTTATATTAGGAATAGCCAAATTTGAAGTCGGCGAGTTTGATTTAATCGCCATGCCAATACCGTTTAAGTACGGTTTTAATGTTGATTTTGGTGCACTGATAGCCTTTGGCTTTTTATACCTTATAACAGCAATTGAATCGACAGGCGATATTACTGCCAATTGTGCTGTTTCTAAGTTACCTGTTAGAGGGCCTACTTACTTAGCACGCATACGCGGTGGTATTTTAGGTGATGGCGTTAACTCGATGATTGCGGCCTTATTTAACACTTTTCCAAATACTACTTTTAGTCAAAACAACGGGGTTATTCAGCTAACAGGTGTTGCCAGCAGGTACATAGGCCTGTGGATCGGCGGTATTTTAATCATCCTTGGTTTATTTCCTGTGATTGGCGCTGTATTACAAAATATACCTAAACCCGTTTTGGGCGGTGCAACGCTTGTAATGTTTGGCACCGTAGCAGCCGCAGGGGTCAAAATACTAGCCAGCGAAAAAATAAATCGCAGAAGTTTACTTATTATTGCGGTGAGTTTGGGACTAGGGCTAGGTGTTAGTTTTGTACCAGAGTTGTTTACAAACGCACCTAAGTTGGTTACTGCCATATTTGGAAGTGCAGTGACGGTATCGGGTATCACCGCAATAATAATGACGTTGGTACTACCAGAGAATTACTCAGCAAGTACAGATCATCTTAACTAAACTAATAAAAATCATTAAAGGGATTAACAATGAAAATCAAAATAATAAAAAATATAGCGTTCGTAACTGCAATTACAATGTGCTCTACAGGTGTATCGGCTAAAGAGCTTTGGTCTGATTTTAGTATTACCGCAATGACAGGAGCCGACTACCTAGAGCCATTTTCAGGGGAGGAAGACGACAGAAGTGTGGTAACCATTGAGCATGCATCGGGCCATACTTGGGGCAGTACGTTCTTTTTTATGGATAGACTAAGTAATCCCGATGAAGTGTATGGGGAGCTAAACATAAACCCTACTCTTTACAAGCCGCAAGATAGCTTTGTTAAAGAGGTGTTTTTAGGCCTACAAACAGAGTATGGCTCGGGAGATACGAATCAAAATAACTATTTATTAGGGGGCGGTGTATCACTTGATGTACCTGGCTTTCAGTATTTTAATGTGGCTTATTATCGTCGTTTTCAAGATGAAATAGGTATAGAGCGTGAAGATAATAACCAAATAACAGTCACATGGGGCTATAACAAAGGTAACTTTAGATACGATGGCTTTTTAGATATTGTAGATAGCACCGACACAATGTTTGGTAAAAGTGAAGGTGGCTTTAACTTTACCTCACAGATTAAATACAATATTGCACCTATGCTCGGCTTAGATACAGGCCGCCTTGATGTGGGTATTGAGTATGTTTATTGGAAAAATAAATTTGGTGTAGATGGTCAAACAGAGCACAACCCAAACCTGTTGGTTAAATGGCATTTTTAACAGCTAATTGAATGGTATTTAATTAATAATTAAAGGCTACTTTTTAGTAGCTTTTTTATTTGATAATCTTAAATAATTGAATGGCTTAAATTAGTTGTGTTAAATTACTTTTTAATAACACTATATGGATTTTGTTTTCATGGACTCTGAAATAGACTTTTCTACCTACACTTTAGATGAGCTTTACTCATCAGCGAGAGCTATAGATCGCGAAGCCTACCCAGATCGAGCAAAAGAAATAGACGACTTAATTAAAACGCGAGAAGCACAGAGCCCATCTGAAAATGTTGTATCAAAACTAGCAGGAGAAAAAGCAACGCGCTCAGATAGGCTAGTGGCTGCTATTGTTGATGGCATTTTAGGTGTTGTTTGTTTTATTCCTGTATTCATGCTCGTAGGGTTTGATAATTTAAGCCAACCAACACTTACTTTATCTGGAGGTTTGCTAGGTTATGGCATATTAAGCACGTTAGTGCTTCATGGTTACCTTATGTACCAACGCGGACAAACAATTGGTAAATCTTTAATGTCTATCCGTATTGAAAATTTAGACGGTACACAAGCAAGCTTTACTACAATTTACTTTAAACGCATGCTTTCTATGCAACTATTATCACTAGTCCCTTCGGTAGGTCAGTTTATAGCTGGTTTTGTTAATCCATTATTTATATTTGGAAAAGATAAACGATGTTTACATGATCATTTAGCGGGAACAAAAGTGAGTTATGTAGATTAATCAGGATATTAATTATGGCAGCTTTGCCCGGATTTAAGTTTGATTAGCAAAAGTTACAAAATGGCGTATTTCACTAAATTGGTAATATAATTAATAAACCTTACCGATTGTTTTTTGACTAGTAACCAAGGATGATTATGAAAAACAACACACAGCTAATTTTAGCACTAGCGGCTTCTTTAATTTGTTACTCAACATATATATTATTCATTGGTTTTCTTACCGCAGCGAAAATCAATGAGGTGATACATGAGAATGTTTATAAAAACAAACGAGTTTGATAAACTGGCAAGGCGTTACGCATGTATTAAATGTGGTACTTGGGTGAGCATAAAAGCCCAAAGCTGTAAGCAGTGCCAGCATAGTTTTACTAACAATGATAAAAGCTCAATGCAAACACTCTATAATCAAAATAAAGAGCAAAACTGGCAACATACAATATTGCCTATTATTTTTGTGATATTGGTAATAGCTTTATTGCTCATTTAAATTTTGCTTAAGATTTAAAAGTGCTCGACTGCAACTCTGTAACAAAATCCCTCTGTACTTTAACGTGTAAAAACTACTCATAATTAAAATAATTACTCTTGTTAAGCCTTCTCTAAATATCACATAGCTAATGTTTTTTAATACATATAATAAGTTTATAAATTTCAATTGCTTAAATTATAAATTTATTTGTATTCACTCGTTTTTTTGGCACGTAAGTTGATACAACTCCTTATAAATTTTAAAAAGGAATTACCATGACTGCTGAATACTTTATGGTACTAGGGTTACTCGGTGTTGCATTTTTTGCTGTTGCAGGGGCATTGCTTGGGTATGAAAAAAACATTAGTGGTTTTGGCGTCGTAGTGGTTGCAACCGTTACAGCATTAGGGGGCGGTACCCTCAGAGATATACTTTTAAACAAACCGGTATTTTGGATTGCTACCCCGGAGTATTTATATTCAACCTATGGGGCTGTTATAGCAACAATTGCATTTATTCGATACTTACCGCGTGTTAATAATTACTACTTTTTATTAGTAGACGCTGTTGGTATGGCGCTATTTAATATTATGGGGATAGAAAAAGCACTCATTAATGGCTCTGGCATGGTGGTCGCAATTACCATGGGCATTACTACAGGTATATTTGGTGGTTTAATACGTGACGTAATTTGCCGTGAGGTACCAACTGTTATGCGCAGCGAACCTTACGCCTCTGCGTGTTTAGCGGGTGGTGCAGTTTATGCTGCTTTATTTAGCCTTAATGTAGATTACATTTGGTGTATTTTAGGCTCATTTTTCACGACTATTTTTTTAAGATTAGGCTCTTTGCATTGGGGTTGGCATTTAACTATTTTCAGAAAAAAAGACTTCAGAGATCAAAGCGACTAATCTTAGCTACGAGTAGCCCGCGTTTGCATGTAGTACTCGTAATTATCCTCACCCGTTATAGTAAAACCCAGCCGCTTATAAAGTCCTAATGCTGGGTTGTTTTTAAGTACTGTGAGTTTAATCGGTTTTGACTGCGCACTTGTAATAACTTGTTCAATAACCGCTTTCCCATACCCTTTATTTTGATGCAGTGGATGTATTTGTAATTGCATTATTTCAACGTATTGAGCGTGCGTTTGGTATTTTAAAGTACCAATTGGTACCTCATTTATAACTATAAGATGGGAGCAGTCATATTGGTCATCAAGCCTTAAAACATGCTGTTGCTCAGTTATACCAATCCGCAATAATACTTAATCATTTTGCGGGGCTAAACGTGTCGCTACCTGCGTTAAAAAATGCTCATTTAGAACAACTAAATAGCGAATTTTTTGCCTAGCTATCAACACGTTTTTCCAGCCTCAAAATAGATCACTTAATTAAGCGAATTGGTATTAAAAATAACCCGGCATTTTCTAAGTGTTCAACCATAGTCAGTTTTCTGAGGCTTAATAAGTAGTCTCGGTCTGAATATGCTGCCTTTATAAATTTAAAAACCATAGTGCTCCCTTGCAACAGCCTTAATGTTTATATTTGTAGAACGAACCAAAATAAGTGCGCAGTATTAAATGTGTAAGCCAAGCTAACAAAGGCAATACTACCAATACCCAAGTGCTTTCCACCAAAGCCCGCCAATAATTCCCCATACACTTAAATTAATAACGCTCATTATAAGGCCCATTACCCACCAGTCTTTTAACGATACATAGCCTGAGCCAAACACTATGGGAGAGGTGCCTGTTGCGTAATGCGTTAACGACATCATCAGTGATGAAGCGCCAGCTAACAGTAAACCTAAAAATAAAGGCGGAGCGCCAAGCGCCAAACCTGCGGCGTAAAATGCGGCAAACATAGCAGTAATATGTGCTGTGGTACTGGCAAAAAAGTAATGAGCGTAAAAATACACAGCTACCAATATAATGGCCGATACAATCCAGTCAAAGCCCAGTTGCGCAATATTGCTCTCAACAAGTGTTGAAAACCACGTTACCAAACCTAGTTTATTTAAAAAAGTGGCCATCATTACTAATGCTGAAAACCAAACAACGGTATCCCACGCAGACTTTTCTTTAAGTACATCGTCCCAGCTTAATACACCAGTCACTAATAAAACCGACAAACCTAAAAAAGCCACTGCGGTTGTGTTAACCGCGTAGTCAGCCCCTAAAATCATTGCGGGTACGCCGGCCCATAAAACAAGCAGCATAGCAAAAACACCCACCATTATTTTTTCGCCGTAACTCATTGGGCCCATTTCAGTTAATTTAGATTCTGCATATTTTTTAGCGTCGGGCGTACTTTTAACTTCAGGTGGGTAAATGGCATAAACAACCAAAGGCACAAGGGCAATACATAGCAAACCAGGAACAAGCGCTGCCAGCGCCCATGTACTCCAAGTAATACTGATATTTGCACCGGTAGCATCAGCAATCAGCTTTACAATTAGAGGGTTTGGCGCAGTCGCCGTAATAAACATAGCTGATGTAATAGGGTTTATATGGTAGCTCACTAAAGCAAGGTAGTGCCCAATTTTACGAGATGTACCCTCCTCAGGGGACGAGCCAAAGCTTGTTGCTATCGACTTCATTATTGGGTGAATAATAGCGCCGCCTCGCGCGGTATTACTTGGCGTTACAGGCGCTATAACAAGTTCAGAAAGTGCGAGTGCGTAACCAATACCAACTGTTTTTTTACCAAAAAGAGAAATAAAATTATAGCCAATACGATTTCCCAAACCAGTTTTAGCTAAACCCCGAGAAATAATAATAGCAATACCAATCAACCAAATTAATGAATTAGAAAAGCCACTTAATGCATCTTTAATAGCGCCAGATGGGCTGTCATTAGTTACGCCAGTTAACGCAACAGAGGTAATAGCTAAAATAGCAATGGCGCCGATTGGCATTGCTTTACCAATAATGGCAACAACAGTACCAATAAATAAAGCTAACAAATGCCATGCGTTTTCGGTAACACCTTGCGGGGGCGGTACAGCAAACCAAAGTAGTAAAACAATGGCTATAGAAATCAGTCCAGAGGTAACTCGAATATCAGTACCCTTCATTAAAAATGTCCCTAAGTTTTAGAAATGCATGCATTCTGTGTATTGAAAAGGCGACGTTATTCTACTTCATTTTATAATAAAAAAAATGACGCACATCATATGAATATTAGACTTATTTAATTTTATTAATAAAGAGGTAATAAACCATAAACTAAAGTGATTGATTACATTACCCTATGAGAGCTTACGTTGTGCTTAATCAACTCTTATATTTTTAAGAGTTAGCTTGAATTGTTTTATCGACTAGCAAGGTCTTTGTAAGTCTTAACGAATACTTGGAAATACAATGAACTTAAAATTAACCAACAACGTGATTACTTTTTTATTAGCGAGTAGCTTTTTGTTACTTGGCTTATCGTTTGCGCTAGGAGCAAACCCTAATACGTTAACGGCTACGTTTAGTTTTTATGGCGTTGATTCGCTAATGTCTGTATCTGCATTAGGTTTGATTAGTGGCTCATTTATGGTTGCTTTAGCGTTTGCCACCGTGCTCGCTCACCTTAAGCTAATGAAACCTACGCCAGCACTTTTACTTGCAGCAATTATAAGTTTAGTAGCATTACTTACCTTGTTTGCCAGTAACCGTTGGATGGCTCAACTTGGCGGCTTTCCAATCATTGGTAGTGGGCAGGGCATAATTAAATACTTTGCTGTAGTGCCTTTGTATTTGTTTTTATTTTATAAAGACAAACTTACCGACAAACAACACGTACTTTTAAACTTTATACCGGTTGCCATGGTTTTATTGTGGATTGGCGGCATGAAGTTTTATGAGTTTGAAGCAAAAGGCATTGTAAGTTTAGTAGAAACCTCACCGTTTATGTCATGGTTATACACGGTATTTAGCGTACAAGGTGCATCTAACGTGATTGGCGGGTTTGATGTATTATTTGTTGTGTTATTGGGATTAGGGCTATTTTTAAATAATAAAAAGCTAATTATTGTAAGTGGCTTAGCATGTTTAAGCGTATTTATGATGACCCAAACATTCTTAATTACCGCAACCGATGCATTTAGTTCTTCCACTTTATTGGAGCGCTTAGGGCAGTTTGTAATTAAAGATCTTTGGTATATAGCCAACCTTGTTGTTATTGCTTTTTTAATGATTTTTAAACCGGCTAAATAAAGAGGACGTCATGATCAGTTGCAACCAATACGACTACATCGAAATTGCCTGTATGCACCATTTAAGCATTGAGCTTATATTAAAAAATGGTGATGGTGTATGTGGCGTAGCAACTGACACAAAACGCAGTGCTAATAGAGACGAATGCATAGTTGTCAACGTAAATAGCGAGCTGCAACTCATTGTGCTCACTACAATTAGTGTACTTAAAGCGCGTGAGAGAAATCCATACTTTGACCACGTGAACTTTGATGTAAAGTAAATACCTCACTCATTCGTTTTAATCATAAGCACCTCAGCGAGCCTGTATCATTAATATGTTAAGGCTCGCTTTATTTGGCCAATGCTTTAGCTCATATGTGCTAAATGCACAAAGCCAAAATTTTCCTATTACTTTTACCTCTGTTTTATAATCGAGTTTTTCCACCAGATAAGGCTAAACGCCAACTATTAAAGCGTATAACAATGCTAAACCTGTATAAGTAAGCCTCAATAAGCTTTTGTGTAGCGTTTGGTATTCGTACGTATGTTATTTATGGTTGTAAAGGTAGCTACATAAATAAAGCTCTATTTTTGTTTTGTCCAATAGCATTATTAAACACCGTTTTGGTGAAAAATAACAAAGGTATTTTTATAACATTATTAATAACTTGTTTACATTAAGGTCGTTTAGTGGAATTATTGAACACTGTAATATACGCCGTTTTGGAGTGTTATAACCTCCCAAAGTGGTGTTCGATAAGTTGTTATATGCCAAGGGAGTTTTTAAATGGAATTTGAAATTTGGTACTTAGTCGTAGGTATTGCGATGCTACTCAATATAGTTGTTTCTATATTTTTGGTGCGCCGTGATGATTTGGAAACCTTTCAAAAAGGTGCGCAAATATTTATTGTATGGCTCATACCATTTGTAGGGGCGCTAGCTTTATGGATCTTTCATCGGAGTCAAGATGATCCGTTTACTAAGAGTAAAGGTCCAAATATTAGGTCATCACATGATTATACAGCTGGCGGTGATTAATATGGCATATAGCAAGCCAAGCCAGCGGGAATTTTACTCGCTGAAAAGCGCTCACAAAATCCCCTGCTTGGGGCGTTATATTTTTCAAGTTTAGAGTTTAATTTAATAAGGAAGTTGTTCATGTCGAATTCAGAACGTTCAAAAATGGCTATCAATTTAGATAAGGTTTACTGTCCAAAGTGCGATGAGAAAATGCCAGCTTTACGTATACCCGAAAATATTCAGCAATTAATGTGGGGTGGCTGGACTTGCCCAAAATGTGATTGCAAAATGGATAAGTTCGGTAAAGAAATAGTTGAGTAAATAAACATATAACAAGTCTAAACTCGCTTCTTAATGAAGCGTTATGTCACTACGTGAGAAGAGATGATGAACAAGGAAACTATAGGGAAATACGTCGCAGTTTTGGGATTATTGCTTTTCTGGGCACCACTTTGGGGAATTGTTGATTCGTATTTAATTATGTCCTCTTCATTTCAAGAGATAACGCTGTTTGGAAATAATGAACCTAAAATACCACAAGAAGAAATGTCATCAACAGCTTTGTCTACAGTAACAGGGTTCATCTTATTTTTAGTTGCGCTTTGCTTTTTAACATTTTCCGTTGTGGGCTTAAACTATCGAACTGAGTGGCTTTTTTGGGCACTAATAATATATTCAACATTGTTACTCTTCATGTTCCCTGTTGGTACAGTGCTAGGAGTAACTGTGCTGGCAGCGCTAGTTTTAAACAGGAAAAAATTTGGACTTGACGGTGACGCTATATAACAAAACCATTAACCGGATTAGTACAAGAGCGCCACAAATCGGTTATTGCAGGCGTTAGCTTTCTAAGAAGGTTTCGAGTTGAGAACAATATTTAGCTTTATTTTAGCCTCTTTAGTTGTTGCATTTTTAGCGCCAATGGCAATTGAAATGAAATTTACTATTATTCCTTTTGGTATATTTATTTGTACGTTAATAGTTGTTCTAATTTTGGTTCCAGTAACAGCATTTCCCATTTATAAATTTATCACTAAAAGTTGTGATTATTCGCTAAATACAGTGCTCAAATCTTCAGTTATATCTACTTGCTTAGTTTCTTTCTTTTTTGTTTTCCCTTCAGGTTTAGATAGCTCAATTATTAATGGTAAGGTATTGGTCGAAAATGGTTCAATTACGTTAATAGGTTATGGATATAGCTTTTTACAATTGTTTTTATTTTCTATAGTAGGTCTTGTTGCTGGTATTGTATTTTTCGTTTCAAAAATAGAGTTAAATAAAAGCTAAAGAGTTAGGATGAAATTCATTCTAACTTTACATAAATAATATTTTATATCAGTTGGTTAGGTTTTATTTGTGACGGTGCGTCACGCAAAAAGCTGAACTACAATGAAAGAAAGAGTAAAAAGCCAAACCACACTAAACTTTTCCGTAATAGCTTCCAAAACGCCAATTAAAACAACAGCTAACTCTTTTTATACTCCACGTGAAATACAGTAAAAGATTGAACCAAAATAGGAACTCAGCTATGGTTTGTTTATCAATAAAAACAAATAAAAAACGAGTTAATCTACAGGCTCGTTATAATTCAAATCTGATAGGTGTTTATGCGTTATATATATTTTTTCTTACTATTATTTTTAAGTGGTTGTGCTTCAGCCCCAAGAGATGCTTTAACTTTTGACCAGGTACAGCTACCTCAACCAAATGAAGAGCTAAGTGTTTTAGTATTCCATAGGTTGCTTACCCCACCAGCAGCATCAGATATGCGTGTAAGTATAAATGATAAAAAAATTGTAGCACTACCAAACAATACTTTCTCTTACATAAAATTACCGGCGGGTAATTATGATTTAAAAATTAGCTGGAGCCCACTCACAGGAGTGTGGAGTAATACAAAACAGCTAATAATTGCACCTAATCAAACTAAATATTTACAATTAAATAGCAGTGTTTATACGGCAATGGGTGTTGAACTTGGTTCGAGTAAACACGATCCATCTAACAAAGAGGCCGCAGAGACCTTGTTAAGAGAATGCTGTAAATATATACAAGCTACTGAACTCTAATAGTTGCTTAAATGGACTTCTAATAGTTAGCTTTTTTGTTCGTACCTAGCTTATTTTAACTAGCTATTTGTCGCCGTTAAATTGAGGCGTTGAGATTTTAGAATTACTTCTTTTAATTAAATCTGGCTGTTAGAGCTATTCTACAGCCTCGTTGTATTACTAAAGGATTATCGTGAAATACTCTAGGATTATACTCTTTTCAGTAGGGTTGTATTTATTGCTAGTTGCTTTATCAACAATAGCAACAAAGATTGTTGGCTTTGATGAGATGACTCAAAGTACCTCATTAGCTTTTACTTATTACGTCCTCGGATTTGTAACCCCTTTAATCGTGTATTGTTACTTAGGCTATAAGCAAACAGTGGGTCCCTATAAACAAGCCTTTTTAGTTTCGGCGGTTTATTGGTTTATTAATCTAAGTGTCGGTGCCTTACTATACATTTTGTTAGAGATATCAATGGAGGCTTTAGTATATTTGGTTTCGGCTTTGCTGCATGTTATTGCTGTTTTATTAGGGACATTACTTGGTATTCAATTACGTCGTAAAATAGTTGAGCGTAAATAAACAAATCGTAAAGCAGAGCAAAAACAGCTGGTTTTTGCTTTTTCACCCTAACCTTAGATAACAACCTTACGGCCTATTTATTGGGCATAAGTAAAAAAGGAATTTGAATTTGCTATTCGATTGGTTTAGCTCTGAAAAACCCAATGTTTATTTAGGGTCGTTAGCTGTGGCTAATAACAGCCATTTTTCTAAAATAGAGTCGTTTTTTTATATAACGGGCGATTCCCTACAAGATCATATGCACAAGAAGCTTGAAGATATTTTTTGTCTTCACAGTATTTCGTCTATTAAAGAGCCTAAAAAATCAGATATTGGTTTAGATGTTGTTATAGTTACTTTGCATGGTGGTGATGCATTCACTATAGATTTTGATACAGCTGTTATTCCGCTATTTTGGCGACCAAAAGTTAAATTAGTGTCGCGCTTGTATAACATTAAACACAACAAGACGATTAAAACGTTCAGCGTTTCTAAATCTGTTACGTGGCGTCAATTTATTGCTAAAAAATTTGGCTTAAGAGGTTTTTTTCGTTGGGGTCCTTTGTATCATAACGAAGACATGGAAATACTGTTGTATAAAGCATGCTACGAGTTATTAAATAAAATGCGGAAGGCTATTTAACCAGTAGCCAATAAGAATAATTAAAATAAGATAAAAATACATTTTGCTCTTGGTGGACATCATTACAAACAAAATTACTAATCATAAAAGGATTTAAGAATGAAAAAATTTATATACGCAGCTGCAGCTATTTTATTGCCTACCATTCTTGGGGTTTTATTTGGTGGCATTATAAGCGAGAAAAGTGGTTTTTTAGAAAGCTTTAAAGCATACGGTTTTATTTGCTTACCTATAGCTGCGATAACCTATTTTGCAGGTTTACGTGCAAATCAAGGTAAAGCTAAGTATGAAGTTAGCAATAAATTAACCAAGAACAAAAAGCAGTTCGCTTTGCTGCCACAATACTTATTTTTACAAATATATTTTGCCTATTTAAGGCAGCACTAGATATAAAAATACAAGGATGCATAATTGAATTATTTAAATTGGTTACAAAATACATACCCAGAGCTAAATGAGATATCAAATGAAACTATTAACTCTCATATCGACAAAGCAAAGTCTGATACAGAGCTTTTTAGGGAATTCATTAAAGTATTAGGTAGCTTATTTTTTATTATCCCGTTCAACTTATACCTTTATATTTCGGGTATTCAGGCATCTAACAGCCCTTTATATTGGTTTTTGGTTGTGGCTTCAATTGCTGTTGGTGGTTTTATCGGGCTTTATTGCGAGCAAAAGGTCATTAAAAAACGTCTTAAAAAATAATACAGTTAAAGGCGTTTTAAATGACTAATGATGAAGGGCAGTTAGGGTGACCTTATTCTAACCGTTACGGAAATTATCAATTATAGAATGGTAAACAACTTGGCTTTATTAAGCCTGATTCTCTTTAAAATAAAAAGCGGAATATTACGGTCAATAAATGCATGGGTAAATTGATTTTAAGTTGATAGGAACTCAGCTATGGTTTGTTTATCAATAAAAAATAAAAAACGAGTTAATCTACAGGCTAATTATACGTATCTCAGATTATGGAGAATCTTTTGAATCTTAAAATTAAAACATCTAAAGCCGACTATGACGCTTTTTACGCTCACACAGCATCTAAGGTGTTGAAATCCTATACATGGATACCCATGCTTAAAAATGTGTGTCTTTGGTTGGTGCTAACTTTTAGTTTTATGTCCTTCTTTCAGTTTCAGTCTGGCGGAATAGAAAATAAGTTGTTCTTTTCTGTTTTCACATTATCCATTTTATTTTTTATTTACGTCGCTCTCAGTAAATTTATGGAAGTGAAAATTGCACAATGTTTTACACCAAATGAAATTGGAATAATGATTGGTCCTAAAGAGTTTGAAATAAGCGCTGATGGTATAAAAGAAATCCACCAATATGGTTATAACTTTTATGACTGGGATGTTGTAGAGCATATCGAAGAAGTTAATGGTTCAATCTATGTATATGTTGATAAAGTACTTGCCATAATTTTCAACCCTGAGTCGTTGAAACCTGATAAATGTAAAGAAGATCTTTTAGCTACGATGAACAAACACGTAACAACACGCCCTGAGGTGGACGACTAGTCAAATTTAGCTATTAATTGCAAATTTTAAAAGTGGTGAGCCTCTTTGTTTTTCAACACCTAAATGTAATCCTTATCGATTTAAATACCAGAGTTCTATATAGGCTTACCCTTCACTTTTTACTGCTTATAATACGCTTTAGCCCAAATCAACTATGTAACTACAACGAATAGAAAAACCAGCCACTCTACAAATATTTGCCTTGGAATAGTGGGCAACTAAAACCTAAATATATCCATACCTCTTGACGGCTTCGTCCAATAAACAGCGCAATCTCCGTTTATTTTCACTTCAGCGATATCATTAAACGCGCGCAATTTCCCTTAAAACCAATTCCCGTAAAAACAAATTAATTATGGGAGGTCCTGTAGTCAAATAACAATACTTTAGTAAACGCTAGTTCATATTACGTAACGTAATATCCATACAGAACTTTAAGTTAAACATACGTTCGTGCAGCGTTCCCATTTTTATTTGACTCAATTTATTGGATATTCTTTTTATGAAATTAAAGTTATTTATCGCAATTATTTTTAGCACTTCGATGTCGTCTTACGCGACAGAAGCAGTAGATCAAACGCAGTTTTCATTCGAAGACTTAAAAGCCCTAGCAAAAGCCTCAGCCGAAAAGCCCTATACGCCAACTAAGGTGCCAGCGCCGGAGTTAATCGATAAAATTACGTATGACGAACATTGGAAAATACGCTTTAAAGAAGATGAAACCTTATACCCAAGTGGAAAAAAGGCGCCCGTACAATTATTTTACCCTGGCCGATATTTTCCAGAGCCTGTAAGTATTTACATCCGAGATGATAAAAATCAGGTTCAAAATGTACCTTTTAGTAATGACGTTTTTGATATGCCTGATGACAGCCCAGCTCACGATCTCCCAGAGGGGTTTGGATTTGCAGGCTTTAGAATAATGCGCCCAGATATGAAACCAGATTGGATATCTTTTTTAGGTGCGTCTTATTTTCGTACCGACGGGCCAGAGGGGCAATATGGACTGTCAGCCCGAGGTATTGCAATTAATACGGGTATGAATCAGCCAGAAGAATTTCCGCGCTTTTCTGCATTTTGGATTGGCCCCGCAGAGAAAAAAGGTGAAAGTGTGTCTGTTTGGGCATTGCTTGAAGGGCCTTCTATCACTGGTGCTTATCGATTTGGTTTAAGCAAAGATAACAAAGAAGCTAAAGGCCATATTACCTCTGTAACGGCAAATTTGTATATGCGCGCCGATGTTGAACGCTTAGGTGTAGCACCGCTAACTAGTATGTATTGGTACTCACAAAAAGATAAAACAGAAGCTAAAGACTGGCGCCCTGAAATTCACGATAGCGATGGCTTAGCTATTCACACAGGATCGGGTCAATACGTTTGGCGCCCATTAAATAATCCTCAGTCGGTGTCGACCAATAGCTTTATTGATGAGAACCCAAAAGGGTTTGGTTTAATCCAAAGAGATCGTGACTTTAATAACTACCAAGACGACGGCGTATTTTACAATAAGCGTTCATCAGCGTGGATTAAACCTACTGACGATTGGGGCAAAGGCGCAGTACAGTTAATCGAAATTCCTACAAAAGATGAAACGTTTGACAACATTGTTGCCTACTGGGTGCCCGAAAAAGAGGCGCGCAAAGGCGACGAGTTTACCTTTTCTTATGATATTGAATGGCGTCCACTCGATCCAAAATCAAAAAACCTTGCAAGCGTTGTAAATACTCGCCAAGGCTTAGGCGGGATCCCCGGCCAGCCTATTCCTGAAGGCGTTAACAAAATGGTGATTGATTTTGAAGGTCCAGTATTTAAAGGCTTAGATAACAAAAGTGGTATAAAGCCGATTGTTGAAGCCAGCAACGGTGAAATACTAGAACCTATTGGAGTTTATCCGGTAGTTGGTACAAACCAATGGCGATTAGCGTTTGACTACAAACAAGCTAACAACAATCCGGTGAACATACGCGCGTATTTAGTTGATAAAAATGATGAAGCTATAACTGAAACATGGGTAAGTGATGCAAAGGTAACTATTAAATAAGCATTAAAGTAAAACGGGTGGCTATATTTTGATTTGCTTCGTAATTATAGCCATCATAATATTTACTTAATCGAGCGTTACGAGTAAATATTAGTTAAAGTCACTGTTTAGCATATTGTTCTTAAATGAACTCAGGCGCTTTTTATCCTTATTGACCTAAAGCATTAAATAATTGTTTAGTTACTTTTTTAATGCTTGGCTTTATGTATGCTTTAATTAAATTTATAATTAAAGCATACAAATTACGTGCATAAAAAGTAATGGATACAAATTTTAGTGGAACTTAATATGACATTTTTAAAAAATGTAAAGCAACAAGCTGCGACTAGAACGCCCTCTGAATTAGAGCGTTTATGGCAGCGAATTGAAAAACATACTAAGCGTAACGCAAACTTTGATATTAAAAAGCAGACCCTGTTTTCTCAATTTCAAGAACAAGTAGAGCACCATGAGCAACTCCAAGCTCAAATGATTGCAGAACAAATTATTCATTTTAGTAAGTTTATCCAACGTAAAAGTTTAACTATTGAACAGCGTAATGAACTTGTGGATTGGATAAATGAAGATTTAGATTATTTGTCAGAACATCCATTCATTGGCGAATTGAATGTTGAGGAAGTGTCTCAAATTTTTCAATCTTACCTAAATAAATATAACCAAGATACGGTTAGTACAATCCCTTCTTCAGAGTTAAATATATTACGTAAGATGTTACAACAAGATTTCCCCGGTTTAGAATTAACAGATGACGAACTGAGAGAAATAACAGCTGAGCCTTCATTGCTTTATAAGCACCTTGACGAGCAAGGTTTTGGTGAGGAGAAAGATGATGAAGCGTTTAGTGCAGATAATATGCACTATGAACAAGATGAAGATTGGGATGACTTTTTTGACCAACACGAACGATTTGATCGCGATGAAATTAAACAACAAAAAAACAACTCAAAATTAGAAAAGTTATTTAAAGGCTCGCAACTAAACAAAATGTATAAACGTTTAGCATCTAAGTTGCATCCAGATAAAGAATCTGATCTTGCAAAAAAAGCAGAAAAACACGAACTAATGCAACAGTTAGTACAAGCTCGAAAAGAGAAAGACGGTTTTACTTTATTACAGCTTTACATAAGCCATTTTGACGACGATGTCGATTTTGATGAAGAAACCAAAGCAAACTTAATACCGTTACTGCAAAATAAAATAATCGAGCTAAATGAACAGCATCGCCAACAAAAAGAAAGTAATGACCAATATACAATTGTGTGGCGTAAGTTTAATGGTCGTAGTAAAGCGCAAATTAAAGATAATTTTGTAAACCATTTAGCGGCGCTAAATAATGAATGTGATGAAATTGCTAAACGTTTAGAGTATTGCACTACGGTTAAATCACTTAAAGAAGAGCTTAACAACCGAATTATGAATAAACGTCATATGCCCATGTCTTTAGAAGCGGCTCTCGAAAACATGTTCAATTTTTGATAAATTAACAGTGACGCCAGCCTAAGTTTTTTCATTAAGTTAGAATGGCTGTCCTGTTTAGCTGTTTCTTTACGCTGCGGCAACTGTATTGCCTTGTTCATAATGTAGAAAAGCTGCAAAACGCGATGTATTAAGAAAGATAAGCCCTTAGTTCCTCAATAAAGTCACTCAAACACCAGTGTTCCCTTCTAAAATACTAATTAAAACAACACCGAACACTTTTTTGTATTTTACGTAAAAATACAGTAAACGATTGAATCAAAATATGAACTCGGCTATGGTTTGTTTATCAATAAAAATAAATAAAAACGAGTTAACTTACTGTTTGTTAGCTGTTTCGAGGGATTGTATGTTTTTTTTGAGTAAATTATTTTGTTGGGAGCGAGGCCGACAAAAATCAGGCTACGATAAAATGTTGATTTGTGGTGCTACGTGGCCAATTAAATTTGATACATATTTGCTTAAATTCCCACAAGGAAGTGAAATAGCACCACACACAGACAAAGTTGAATCTGGTAAACACTATCGATTGAATATAGTGCTTAAAAAAGCAGATTTGGGTGGTGAGTTTATTTGCAGTGATCCGATATTTGAAACAAAGCGGGTTAAGCTATTCCGGCCTGATGTAAGTGAGCATCAGGTATCAAAAGTTATAAAAGGTAATAGATATTTACTCAGCATTGGGTGGATAAAAGGGAGCTCTAAATGCTAGATTTAAGACCTAATTGTGAATGTTGTGATAAGAATCTACCTGCACAGTCCACAGAGGCTTTTATTTGTTCATTTGAATGCACATTTTGTTCTGGCTGTGCCCAAACGCTGTTAAATAACGTGTGCCCAAACTGCTCAGGTAATTTGGTTCAGCGGCCAATTCGCCCTTTGGCTGCACTAAAAAATTACCCAGCATCGACTAAGCGGGTATTAAAAGAAAGTGTTTGTGCGCCAAACACATAAAAACATAAAGTATAATAATTACATTTTCTGAATATGGAGAACTGATGAGAAAATCCTTTGAATTTACCGTTAAGTCAATCAAAGTTAAAATAATTAACGCTTGGTTTAGTGGTGCTAAATTATACGTGAATGGTGACTTACGAGATACTGACAAAACTTTGTTCGCCTTTAGGAATAATACTTTACTATCTGCAAATCTAGGTGAGTTGGGTATTCTTGAAATCAAGCCATTATCGGGGCTAATTACTGTTGAAATGGATGCATATTTGGTCAATGATAAAAATATTCAACATGTATATAGCTCACATAAACGCCTTAGCCTAAAAGAGCAAAGGGCAGCTCGATAAAGCTACTTTAAATAACGTATATTCCTGTGTTTTCCTGCATTTACCTGCCTTCAGTAACAACCTCCCAATGACTTTGAGGAGGTTTAAATTCCTAAGCATACCAAGTTAATCTATTTGGTTTTACTCGATTACTTTAAAATCACTCAAACTCTTTCACATAAAGTAAAAGCGCGCTGTACATTACACTGAGTGCCTTTGTTACATCGCTGTCTATAACCGCTTCTGCTGGGTGATGGCTTATACCGCCTGGGCTGCGTATAAATAACATGCCAACGGGGCAAATTGGAGCGACTGCCATTGCATCGTGCCCTGCGCCAGAGGCAAGTGAAGGCGATGCTTGGTTGTTGAGTTTACATGCGCTTGAAAACAAATGCTGAATAGTGGGGTCGCACGCAACGGCACCTGCGGCGTGAGTCCATTGCCAATCGAGTGTTAAATTGCGTTTGCTTGCTATAGATTGAGCACTGCTTTGTATGGCGCTTAGTAAATTAGCGAGATCGGTGTCGCTCTGTGCGCGTGCATCTAGGCTTATGGTTGTTTTACCTGCAATCACGTTTGTAGCCCCTGGGCGAGATTGTATTTGCCCCACGGTGGCAACTTCGCCATTACTCGCGTTTTTTGCTAGCTGCTCTATGGCAAGAGTAAGTTCGGCGCAGCCTGCTAACGAATCCTGCCTTAAGTTCATTGGCGTTGTACCCGCATGACCACTTTGCCCTGTTAGGGTAAGCATAGCGCGCTTTGCTCCTGCGATTGCAGTTACAACGCCTAACGCTTGATTAACCGATTCGAGTACAGGACCTTGTTCTATATGAGTTTCCCAGTAACCTAGTAACTCGCTTTTATTTAGTGCGGCTTTTGCGTAGTTGTTGGGATTTAAGCCAAAGTCGAGCATGGCTTGGCGCATAGTTATGCCGTTTGTGTCTTCAATGTTTAGCCACTGTGGGTCAAATTCGTTAGCGAGTGCTTTTGAGCCAATTAAAGTGGTGGCAAAACGGGTGCCTTCTTCATCGCAAAAACCCACTACATCTAAATGAAAAGGCAGGTCGAGCTTTAACTTATGTGCAAGAGCGGCTATTTCAATGCCTAATAACACGCCTAAAATACCATCAAATGCACCTGCGTTTGGTACGGTGTCGAGGTGCGACCCTATAATTAAACGTTTAGCATGGGGGTTTGATGATTTTAGTCGCCCCCAAAGGTTACCCACTTCGTCTTGCCACGACTGCATGCCTGCCTCTTCCATCCATGATGCAGTAACAGCGTTACACTCTTTGTGCTCTTTTGATAAGTACACGCGGTGAATACCATCTTGCATTTGCGACAGTGCGCTGAGGGTTTTACAGCGAGATAAAGCGCGTGTTGCGTGTTCATCAGCAAGTTCTTTGTTTAACAAAGGCTTTAAAAGGGGGCTTACAATCGTCATGCTAAATCCTTTTTTTATTTATAATGAGCAAGGGCGGCAATGGCGGCTTCGCCTTTAGGGCCTATGTAACCGTTGGCATGCAAGCAAGCGTCTAAGCTGGCAAGTGTTTGTAGTACGGTATCTTTTCGGGCGTTGTAGCCCATAGTGCCAATACGCCAAATTTTTCCATGCAATGGTCCAAACGAGGTGCCAATTTCTATTCCAAAATCGGTTAACATTTGTCCGCGTACGTGATCGGCGTTAATGCCCTCGGGTATATAAACACCCAGTACGTTGTTCATTTTATGTGTTAAATCGCCAAATACATTTAAGCCGAGCGCTTGAATGCCTGTTAGCATGGCATCGCCATGTAGTTTGTGACGCGCTACGCAGTTATCTACACCTTCTTCAATGACTATGCGGGCGCATTCTGAGGCGCAATACAGCATGCTGGTGGCTTCGGTATGATGATTTAGGCGCTCCTCTCCCCAGTAATTCATTATCATGCCTAAATCAAAGTAGTTTGAGCGTACAAATGGCTCTGTGCCGTCGGTATGATCGGCTGTGCGAATGCCTGCTTCTACCTTTTTACGTTTTTGGATCCACTCGGCGCATTTATCACTAAGCGTTAATGGCGCTGAACCAGAAGGACCGCCTAAACATTTTTGCAGGCCAACCGAAAGTGCATCAAGTTTCCATTCATCGGCGGGTAAATCGTTACCTACAATCGATGCGGTGGCATCGCAATAAAATAGTACATCGTGCTTTTGGCAAATATCGCCAATATGCTCAAGAGGTTGGTTCATGGTGGTGGATGTATCACCTTGTACCATGGCAAGTACATGGGGTTTTACATCAACAATGGCTTTTTCGATTTGTTCTGGCGTAAATACTTCGCCCCACGGTACGTCTATTGTGTGCACCTTTGCACCAACGCGTTCTGCTATTTCAGCAAGTAGGTGACCAAAGCGCCCCATAATTGGCACCAGTACTTTATCGCCTGGGCGTAAAATAGAGCATAACACGGCTTCAATCCCTGCACGCGATGTGCCATCTATTAACATGGTCCATTCGTTTTTAGTTTTAAAAATTTCGCGATAGCGGGCCATGGTTTCGTTCATAAAACCGGTCATTACTGGGTCGTACTGACCTATTAGCTGCGCCGACATAGCACGTAAAACACGAGGATCTGCATTAATAGGGCCTGGTCCCATTAATAAACGCTGTGGTGGGTTTAAGGTTTGAATTTGCGTGTTGCTAAACATTTTTTAGGCTCCCAGAGTCTGAATGAGCATGCGAATACCCGTTATCATTAAGACAACGGCAAAAGCGCGTTTTAGTTGTTTTTGATCCAGCTTACTACCAATTTTTACGCCAATAGGCGCAAATAAAATAGTTAGCGGAATAATAAGAAAAAAGGCAGGGAGGTTAACTAACCCCCACGTACCTAGGGGAGCATCGGTTGGCGTTGTGCCAATACTTAATAAGGTAATTACGCCAGGTAGCGCAATCAATAAGCCAAAAACGGCCGCAGTACCTACTGCAACGTGGGCACGTACATTAAATGCGTTAAGCATAGGTACGCCAATAGTACCGCCGCCTATGCCAATCATTACTGATAAACCACCTACAATGCTTGCCATAACGCCTTGCCCAAATTTACCTGGCAGTTGGTTTACAAGCGCGGGTGCGCCGGCTCTAAATAACATGTTTAAACTGACTAAAATAGCAATGCAGGCAAACATGAGCACTAATGCGTTACCGCGAACGGTATGAGCAATAATACTACCGACTACCGCCATAACTAATATAAACGGTGCCCAGTATTTTATTAGCACAAGGTCAATATTTCCTTTGCTATGATGCGAGCGAATAGATGAAAGCGAAGTAGGTACTATGGTTGCAAGTGATGTAGCTGTGGCTATCATCATTGCCGACTCAGGGCTTACGCCAAAACCTTGCAGTAAAAAATACAGCACAGGTACGATAACAATACCGCCGCCTACACCAAAAAGTCCTGCTAAAATTCCGGCAAAAATACCGGTTGCTATTAAGGCCACTACTATTGGCCATTGGTTTATTATTTCTGACATTGTGTTCCTGCTGTAGTTACGGTTGCACGTCCATCTGAACGAGGATCTGTTGCAGCTTCAAGGCTTGTAGGTGTATCTAAAATAGCCCCAGCGTGCCCCATCATTTCGCTATTATTATCAACGCTTACCCAATCGTGGTCACGTTGATTTAATTCATGTTCTATATGAAAAACTAAATCTTTTTCAATTTTTAAATTTGTACTTGTATCGCCCCATGTGCGTCCAAGCAACCAACGAGGGTCGCTAATTGCTTGCTCTATTGATTTATTTCGCCACGCGTAGCCTGCAAAAACAGCGGCTTGGGTTTGTGGTTGCCCTTCACCGCCCATAGTGCCGTAGGCAAGTCGGCGGCCATCGCTAAACTTTGCCATTGCTGGGTTAAGTGTATGTGCTGGCTTTTTATTTGGCGCAAGGACATTAATATTGTTACTCGCATCAATATCTTGATTGTTTAAACTAAAGCTTAAACCACGGTTATTCCACACAAAACCGCCTTCGCTCATTAATATTCCGCTGCCAAATTCCCAATAAATACTTTGAATAAAGCTGACTAATTGGCCGTTTTTATCTCTAGCTGCCATCCACACGGTATCGCCAGGCTCTGCGTTAAATGGCCATTTTTTGGCTTTGGTCATATCAATATTATTAGCAAGTTGGCTTAAGCGATCATCGGTTAGTGCGTTTTTATAATCGTCCCCTAATACTTCAGGGTCAGCCCAAAGAGTAGGGCGATGGGTAAAGCTTTGTTTGGTTGCCTCAACAATTAAATGCATCCAGTCGGCATCGGTTTTAGCTTTGTGTTTTAGTTTATTTACGGCACCAATTATTTGCAGTGAATGCACGCCTTGTGTTGGTGCGGGTAAGTTATAGCAATCAATACCTGATAAGTTTGCATTTAGCGCAGTAACGACCTCGGCTTTAGTATTTGCAATATCACTTACGGTAATTGAGCTACCTGCTTTTGCTAAGTCGGCGGCAAATGAGTTAGCAAGTGCACCTTCATAAAATGCGTTTAAACCCTGTTTTGCTAAGTGTTCAAATGTTGCTGCAAGTTTAGGGTTTTTAAAATGCTGACCTGCTTGCAAGGGCTTACCATTGGGTATGTAGAGGCTTTTAAACGCGTCATTGGTATTATTTGCAGCAGCTAGCTTTTCGCAGCCTGCTTGCAAGCTTTTTGTAACGGTAAAGCCCTCGCGAGCAAGTGCAATGGCGGGCGCTAAAATTTTTGACAGTGGCAGTGCTGCGTGCTCATCTAGCTCAAGGGCTTTTTGCCAACCGCGTATTGTACCTGCTTGAGTCAATGCACTTAGTCCGCCGCGCTCTGGTATTTGTGTGAGCGTGTTATAAGCACTTGTATTACTTGCAGCTCGGCCGCAGGCGTCAATAGCAGTGGGCGTTTTTTGGTTTGGGTTATCGATAAGCCAAAAGCTATCGCCACCAATTGAGTTCATATGTGGATATACAACGCTGATAGCAGCGGCCGCGGCTACCATAGCCTCGGTGGCTGTACCACCTTGTTTTAATATACTTATACCTGCCTCAGTGGCCGAAAAATGAGACGCGGTAAATGCAATGTTGTGTGTGGTCATGCCGGTGTGTCCTGTTTTAAGTGTGCAGCTAATTGTTGTACGCACGCAAGTAGGCTTTTATCGTTACCGTGGCTCATCATTAATGAAAAGCCATACGGATGTGCATTTGCTAAATTAGCCAGCGGTAAGTGTACTTGCGCCGAACCACTCAGCCCTGCAATTGCCGAAAGCGTAATAATTTGCATGCGTAAGGCGCTTGTGTCGGCGCCTAATTTAGGTGCGGTTGTAGGGGTGGTAGGTAAAAATAAGCAGCTGTGCTTATTTAGGTTTTTAGCGACGATTGCTTGCCACTCATACTGTATTTTTAATGCCTCTTGTTCTTCTTGCTCGGTTAAAGCCAGTGCCATTTTAAAACGAGCTGCAATTGCTGGCGCAAAATGAGAAAGCTGATCTGGGAGTTCAATCCAATCTCGGTGCGTTTTAGCAATCGCACGACCTTGCAATATTCTAAAGGTATCGGCAAGCTCACTTAGTAAACCAACGTTGGGGAGCTTAAAATCGATATGATGATTAAAATAAGGTTTGGTTTTTTCTAAAAGGTTACCCAGTGGTGCTTGTAAAGAGGGGTCAACAAGTTCAAAGAGTGCTTCGCAAATAACCAGCGTATTTACTTTATTAATAGGTTGTTGTGGTAATAATACATTGCCAACGCTGCTTAATAGCTCGGCGCTTTGGGTAAGCCAACCTATAGTATCAAAAGGCGGTGCCAACGGTATTAGGCCGTCTTTTTCAATCACGTTATGGCTTGGCCTTATACCAAATAAACCACAATAGCTGGCGGGTATTCTAATTGAGCCGCCAGTGTCGGTGCCTAAGCCAATATCGGCTAAGTTAGCAGCAACGGATGCAGCAGAACCCATACTCGAACCGCCACTTGCATGACCGCTAAGTTTTGGGTTTTGTGCTGCACCATAGTGAATGTTATTTCCCTCTAAGCTGTAAGCAAGCTCATCGGTATGGGTAAAGCCTATAAAGTTACAACCAGCGGTCATGAGCTTATTAACCGAGCTTGCCGTATTCTGAGCCGGTTTAGCTGTTTTAAACCAATGTGGATTGCCTGCGCTGTTACGCTCGCCTTTAATTGCAAATACATCTTTAATCGCAAGACGCTTATTAATAAGCGTGCCTTGGTAATGTGTTTGCCATGCCTTAGGACCATGGTCACAAAAAATACCGGTCGTATTATTATTTTTGGTACTCATATCACCACTCGTTGTAAAAAATCTGACCAAGCAGTTCAGATTTAGAGTGATTAAAAAGACGGATTAATTTTTATTATTTTTCAGCTCACTGCGTAACATCTTGTTTTTATTTTACAGAGCCTGATCCGCTTTTTAATCGGTTAGCTTATTATATTGTTTAAAACCTAAGCAAGAGGAATGCCATAAATTAAAACCCTGTCCAATTGGTCAGGATTTGGCGGGTTGTATGAGGTTAGTAAATATGGGCTGTAAAAATAGTGGTATTAAAATGAGCTAAAACAAACCAATTTGGTGCGCAGGTGCACCAAATTGGTCTTTATTTATATGGTTGTGAGCGCTAAATAAGGGACATTTTACTGATGATTAAACCGTTAATATCGGCGTAAACCCAATCGTTAGGTTCTAGGGTGGTGCCAAGCATGGTAACAGCTTGGTTTTTGTCGCCAAAGCCGCGCTTTAAGGTACTACGCGGTGTAGAGCCTAGCGCCATAACCGGTAAGTCCATAGTGGCGAGTATTTCGATATCTCGGCAACAGCCATTTATTATTACGCCTTCCCAGCCATTATTTAGGGCACGCTCAGCCATAATATCGCCAATAAACGCAAAGCGTTTGCTCGCAAACCCGTTTATAACTAATACTTTACCTTCACCATTTTCATGCAATATATCGGCAGCAAATGAGTTGTCTTCTGGGCAGGTAACGGTAACGACTTGACCGTAAAACGTGGTTTTTTTACCAAAGTGATAAAGGCCACTGTCGGCTACTTGTACGCTATCGCGATGATCGTCAAATAAATCGGGTGTAGTAAAGGGTTTCATGGGTTAAGTCTCACTTTGCTCAGGTATTTTAAGACCAATACCTTTTAAAATTATGTGGGCAATTGATTGCGTAATTTGTGCCACATCGGTTTTGTCGTACTCTAATTTGTTCATTACGAGTAAAACCTCAGCCTGAAAGTCGGCGTAATACTGCGTGGTAGACCAAATAGTAAAGAGCAAATGGTAGGGGTCAACCTTATCCATTTTATCTGCGTCCATCCACGCTTGAAGTACATCAACTTTTTGCTTAACCCAAGGGCGGGTATTGGTTCTAAAGTAGTTTTGTAAATAAGGGGCACCGCGCAGTATTTCGCTGGCAAATAAGCGAGATTGCATTGGCTGATTTACGGCGAGTATTACTTTGCTTTTAATATAGTTATAAAGCACGGTAGCTGGATCGTCGTTAATTGTGACGTTATCTAGCCCTAAGTTCCAATTAGCTATTATGCGGTCGATCACAGACTCGTACAGACCATCCTTACTTTTAAAGTAATACAAAATATTAGCTTTTGGCACCTGCGCTTCTTTAGCAACCATGCTCATACTTGCTCCGTCGTAACCTAATTGCGAAAACAATTGCTCGGCGGCATCTAAAATTAGTTTTTGGTTTTTTTCGCGTGTTACTTCTTTTTTATTTGGTTTTATTTGTGTGGTCATTATTGTGTTTGGGTGTTTAACATATTGATCGATTGTAGCTTTACTGACCAAAAGGTCAATTACTAAAAAGGTGAATATTAAAAGTAGGCGAGAGGTTTAAGTTATTAACTTTAGGGTCTGTTGATCTTTGCGGATTAAAATTTGTTCAAACTAGGGGCTATTTAATCGCGGCGCGAGATTTGTAACCTAGTGGGCTAAGTAAAAACCGAGCAACAAAGAGTAAGTAGTCCCTAGGAAGAACCCTTTGGGCAGCGCCTGTTTGGCATTAATGCTACGTTATCGCCCATTTATGGGGAATAACCACACTATTTAGGCTCTGCCTTGCCTAAATACCAAACAGACTGCTGCAAATTTAACCTTGAAAGATCAACAGACCCTAATTGTTTAATTAAATAATTACTGTTAGTTTAGTTTCAAATTTACGAGTAGTACTTTTGGATTGGCAAATGGAGTTTTTAAGCAAAAATAAATACACGCTTTATGGAGTTGCTGCAATATTACTGTGGAGTTGCTTAGTGGCATTACTACGGGATATTTCTGAGTTGTTTAGCCCCATTGGTGGTGCTGCGGCTATGTACTCTGTCAGTGCGATATTTTTAATTTTGGTTATGGGAGTGCCTAAGTTTAGTGGGTTTTCAAGACGCTACCTGGTAGTAGGTACTTTATTATTTGTATCGTACGAAATTTGCTTGGCGCTTTCTATTGGTATGGCAAATAGCCGTCATCAGGCAATGGAAATGGCGGTTATTAATTATTTATGGCCCACGCTTACTATATTGCTCTCTATTATTATTGGTCGCAAAAAAGTAAGTTATTGGGTGTACCCAAGCATGATTATTGCTTTTTTAGGGGTTGCTTGGTGTATTACGGGCGATCAAGAAATGTCACTCGATACGCTTGTAGCTAACTTTGCTGATAATCCTGCTACTTATTTAATGGCATTAACTGCAGCGTTTATATGGGCTATTTATTGCGTGGTTACGCAGAAGCTGAGTAATGGCAAAAATGCCATTACGTTATTCTTTACTGTTACGGCAATGAGTTTATGGGCGCAATATGCTTTTAGTAATGAAGCACCATTAACGTTTTCACTCAGCTCAAGCATAACATTGCTATTAGCAGGAGTAGTGGTAGGGAGCGGGTATGCACTGTGGAACCAAGCTATTATTGGCGGTAACTTAATGCTGCTTGGCACACTTTCGTACTTTACACCGGTGTTTTCTACTATTATTTCAGCGCTGTATTTATCTATTACGCTGAGCGCTTCGTTTTGGCAAGGAGTTGTACTGGTAACCGTGGGCTCGCTAATTTGCTACTTTGTAACGCGAGAAAAGTCTGTTACAGAGCCAGCAAAAACACTAAGCTAAATTATATTTATATATAACTAGATTAATGAGGCGTCCAATACGCCTCATTAAGTTTGTGGCAACTATGCAGGCATAACGGCATAGCTTGCTGATTTGTATCTAACTTTTTTTGCACAATAATAAAATATTAACGCAAATACTGCAGCGCTAATATCAACAATACCGCTTTGATAATATTTAAAAAAATCATCAGCTAATAAAGCCTGTACAAGTGTTGAAACTCCCATACTAGCAGATAAAAATGCAATGCCGATTAAGCCCCAATAGCTAGCGTGGTGAGTTCCTTTAAAAAAGGTATAAGCAACAAAAACAAAAAATACCAAATAGTAACTATAAAGGTAACTGTAATTTGCGTTCTCTATATATAGGTTTGTCCATTTAGCTTGCAATAACGTGGCAACCACGGCAATTATTGAACCTACACACACACCAATTGTTAAATTTGCCATAAATCGTGTGCTTCGTTTGTTTGGATCTTTTTTAAAGCGTTTGTCTAACCACAATAAGTTACCAGAATAAAATAAGAATGCGCCAAGCAGTCCCATAATAAAATACCCCCAACGCCCCCATTCACCTCCATAAGTACCAAAGTGAAGTGAAAAGAAACTTCCTACTATATTACCCCAAATACCCTCATCTCCTTGCGGATAGCTTGAGTTAAGTACTTCTAATGTATAAGGATGTAAAAATAAGTAGTCAGTATCAGGTCCGCGAACGACAGCGCTGCTATTACTCATTTTTAATGTTGCTGTTGGACTGTTTGTGTTTAAACGATTAAACGCAATATGAATTGGCTCATAACCTGTAGCGTAGTTTTTTGCCGCTAGGATCTGTTTATCTATACTTGGTAAATTTGCAATATGATAATTATGTGCTGCTGGGGCAGGGCGTTGAAAAAAGGATTTATCGTCATAAAATGCTGATAGACCATCATAAATTAGGTCATGAAATGCAAACACAACAACAGTAAACGCTATAATTAAATGAAAAGGCAGGCTGGCGATCCCAACTAAATTATGGCTGTCGAGCCAAAAACGACTAGCACCTTTTTCTTTTCGTATTGCAAAAAACGTTTTTACAAGCGTAGGTAGTAAAATAATTACGCCAGACACCAATGCTAAAAAGTACAGCGCAGATGCTATACCGAGTATATATACTCCTGATTGGTCGTGACCAATCTCGCCTGCAAACCCTGCGGTCCGATGCAAATAATCTATTAAATCTGCAAGTTTATTCTCACTTTGTTGCTGTATAACCAGATTATTTTGCTGGTTTATATGTAGCGCCTGTAATTGGTTATTAAGTGCCATACCGCGCTCTTTTCCTTGGCTGTACCAAGAGAGCGGTGCTTGATTTGTTAGTAAGTCGAGGGAAAAGCCATTGCCCATTTGCTCAGGGTACTTAACTATTGCTTGGTCAACTAATGTTTGGTAATTGTTAGTGTATGGTTTAGTCACTGGTGCACTGACGGGTTTTGCCCACTGTGCTAATTCGTGTTTATACATGGTTAAACTACCAGCATAAAACCCTATAAAGAGGACTAAGCCTGTGATTATTCCTGTCCATGTATGCAGACCTTGATAGGTGCGCAAAATATCGGCTCTAACTCTCATAGCCAAGTCCTTAAAATTATAAATAAACTATATAGCGTTACATTTAAGCCCCCAAGCGTCAGCCAAGCTTTTTTTGCCGAGCTAAACAGGTATGTGAAGCTAAAAATGGTTAACCATAAAAGAGGGATTATCCACATATTAAATTGCACTTTATCAGGCGCATCTATGCCTCCCGCTCCATACCATGCAAAAAAAGCAACGAGAATAAACGCTAGTGCGAGCCCTAAAAAACAACCCGCCAAACTTTTTCCAAGCCAAGTTGGTTTTATTTTTTGCCTTTGTGCAGATGACATTATTTAACTTCCTTGCGTTTAATTAGGCTGACGAGCGGAATTATTATTAAAGCGAGCATTATCATTAAAATGATAAAAAATACGGCTGCCGCATTAGAAAAAGCATATAAGGCTAATGGTATTGCAATAACAAAAAGGATAAATGCGAGCTTGCGCCAGCTTTTATTAATGGGTTTGCTTAGTAGTCGTTGGTGGCGGTTACTAAGATAAAACAGGGATGTAGCAGTAAATAAAATAAGAGAAAGGGTAAGTTGCAACATAAATAAAAACACTTGTTAATAATATTGCCATTCTAAATGATAATTAAACTCAATTGCAACAAGTGCATGTTTGTGCTATTTTTCCGAAAATAAAATAACCATCCATAAAAGGGAATAATAGCGGTGCGGTCATTCAAACTAAATAAGCTTTCACTAATCATTACAGGCTCTTTTCTGCTATCTCAAAGCAATGCATTTGCTGATGAAACAAGTCGTGAATCAATAGATACAATTACTGTAACAGGCGAAAAAATCGAAAGGTCACTCAAGGATACGATTACATCGGTTGCAGTTGTAGATAGTTCGTTATTAGAAAATGGGCAACTAGGCTCTGTTTCTGAAGCCTTGGCAGAAATGGCAAATGTGGTGGTACTTACTGGCGCTGTGCCAGATATGCGCGGTGTGTCGGGTAATGGTGGTGCAACTGGGTTTAACTCATTTAGTGGTGGCTCAAAAGCGCGAGTATCAACACTTGTTGATGGGGTTAGTCAGCCATTTGTTGCTGATTTAACTGGTGATACCGGTTTATGGGATATAGAGCAAATAGCGGTATACCGTGGACCGCAGTCAACAAGTAATGGGCGTAATAGTATTGGTGGTGCTGTTTATATGACAACTAAAGCGCCAACACAAGATTTTGAAGGTGCTGTACGCGTTGGTTATAAAAATCAAGACAGCTACCTTGATACAGCGGCCGTTGTTTCGGGGGCATTAGTTGAAGACGTATTAGCATTTCGCTTGTCTACTCAATATGTAAACGGTGAAACCTTTAGTAATCCAACGATATATGAAACCAATCCAACAGATAAGAACTTAAATAACCTTAATACCAGCAGTACGCGAGCAAAATTACTGTATACCCCAACAACAGATTTAGCTGTACAGCTGACTTACTCAACGTATAGCGAAGAAGGTAATACGGGTCGTAAGTATTATGAAGGTGATAAACCGTTTGATTATGTGCCTTTATTTCAGCGTGACATGGATACCCAGTCAGACACGACTCAGGTAAATATTGATTATAAAATTAATGATAACTTTTCGTTCGATATATTACTCGCTTATATGGATTATGAATGGGGATACGAGGCTTATGAAGCACTGGCAAGCGCTGAGTCTGATATTTCTATGGATGAAAAAAATATCACCATTGATAGCAAGTTAAACTTTGGCTTAAATAGTGAATTTTATTCAGGCTTTGTTGGTATTGCTTACTTTGACCGTGACCAAGACTTTAAAAGCGTTGGTGCAACCAATTATTTTGGTGACGATAGTAGTGACTCTAAAGCAATTTATGGCGAAACCAGCTTTAAGTTAACTAATGAGCTTACTTTAACCGCTGGGCTTAGAGTTGAGCGTGAAGAACAACTTCGTAATTTTGACATGGCTTTTGGTGGCAGTAGATTAGTTGAGCAGCTAGACAATTCTAACACTATAAAGCTACCGACCTTAGCTATTCAATATAAAATTAACAATGATACGACCCTATCTGCAAGTGCTCGTCGTGGTTATAACGCTGGTGGTGGTGCTTTGAATTTTACCGCGCAGGAATATTATTACTACGATCAAGAATCAGTAAATACGTACGAGTTGGGCTCGCGTAGCGTACTAAATAATGGTGATTTAAATATTAGTGCTAATATTTTTTACAATAATTTTGATGGTTATCAAGCATTAAGTTCTGATAGGAAAATTACTAATATTGACGACGCACATAGCTATGGTTTAGAGCTTGAAGCATATAGCATGTTAGGTGAGCAATGGCAGTTACACGCAGGGCTGGGTTTATTAAAAACTAAAATAGATGAATCAACTACTTATTCTGATGCAGTGGGCAATGAATTAAATTCAGCACCAGAACTGACTGCAAGTTTAGGGGTATCGCATTGGTTTACAGATACCTTAAAGCTAAATGTGAGCGCTAATTATGTAGACGAGTACTACGGTGATTTAACTAACACCGAGGAGCGTGTTGCTGGCGGTTACACAATTACGCGTGCAACAATAAGCTATAACAGCGATCATTGGTTGGTGAGTGCTTTTATTAATAATGCATTAGATGAAGAAGCATTTACGTCAGTTGAGCCTGCAAGTGGTCCCTACCCAACGGGTTATGTTGCGGTAGTGAATCCTCAAACGTTAGGTGCTTCAGTAACGTATCGTTTTTAACGTGCTTCTAAAATAATGAATTGGAAATTGTAACGCTACTTTTTAAAGGTAAAATAATTTAAAGCCCTAAAGCCCTAAAGCATTAGGGCTTTTAAATAAAGGGGGAACTTTAACCGAGCTTAAATTAAATAATGTCGCGCACTTGTTGTTTAAATGACTTGCCAATTTTAACTGACACGCCTGATGCTAGTTGAACGCTTTCATTACTTAACGCAACAACTTTATTTTTGTTAATCACGTAAGATTTGTGGACTTGAATAAATGAAGTATCAAGTTCCTGCAATATGTATTTGAGAGTACTGCTTGCAAGTAATGATTTTTCACCTTGCCATACTCTTACGTAATTACCATACGCTTCAAACATGTCTATATCGCTTAATTGAATTTTATGTTTTTCACGATCGATTTTAAGCGTAATAGTCAGAGGTGCCTTGGGATTTAGCGTTATGTGTTTTCTTTTTTTCCGTACTTTATTGAGTGCTTGTTCAAGGCGTTGCGCAGAGACTGGTTTTAGTAGGTAGTCAGTTATGTCTAGTTCAAAACCGGCTAAAGCATATTCTTGATACGCACTAATAATAATCACTTGTGGTCGATTCGCGAGCACTTTTAGTAATGCAATCCCTGATAGTTCGGGCATGTTTATGTCTAAAAATAACAAATCAATAGATGATGTGGCTAAAGCACATAATGCATCTTTAGCGTTAAGGTATTGTCCGCTTATATTAATGTCTTTATGTGCACTTAAATGATGAAGTATAACGTCATGCGCGAGCGGCTCGTCATCAACAATTATTGTGTTTAACATGCAGGCAGCTCCAATTTAAGTGTGGTTTGCCAAAGATTTTTATTTTCATTAATAATTAATGTGTGCTTATTTGGATATAAAAGAGTCAGCCTACGGCGTAAATTGTTAAGTCCCACCCCATGCTCTGAATTGTTATTAGGTAGAATAGGGTTAGAGGAAAATAGCGTTAGTATGTTATCGGCCATGGTGATTTTAAACACAACCGTTACTTTTTGTGACGTGGGCTCTACACCATGCTTTATCGCGTTTTCTAAAATCATTATTAACAGTAGCGGCGAAATTAAATAGTGTTGTTGATATTCAGGCCATTGCACATCAAAGTTGCAGCGCTCAGCACTTCGTAGATGCTGCAATGCAATAAAACCTTTTAAGTAATTGATTTCTTTTTCTAAACTCACCTGTGCTTTTTGGCCTTCATAAACACTGTAACGCAGTAAATTAGCTAATTGCATAACAAGATCTGGTGCATTATCTGCTTTTTTTAATGTCAGCGCGTAAAGGTTGTTTAATGTATTAAATAAAAAATGAGGGTTAATTTGCTGCTGAAGTAGCATTAGCTCTGTTTTTGTTTGTTGCTGGGCAATGTTGCTAATTTGAACGTGTTGTTGCTGTCGTTCAAACGCTAAAATAATCGGTGTGCTTATAGCTAAAAACAAAAATACGAACTGATAATTTTCAGGGCTGAAAATATTATCATTACCGCCTGGTGTTAAGTTAGCAATGCCTGAGGGTAAATCGTTAATAGGTAACAGTAGCAAGCACGATGTTAATATAGGTGTAAGTACAACGAGGCTTATTAAACTTGCAAACAAAAATATTAATACGCCATGATAGGTTAATACGTAGCGTATTAATAAATATCTATTTAATAAATACACTCCATATACTAATCCGGCACAAACAGTAATTTGCCAAAGGTAACCCAAAAAAGTATCAAACTGTGTGAATACTTTATAAACATCAATAACAGGCTCAATAGGCTGGTTTAACATAGGATCAGTGTGCGTATTGAGTATGCTTGATGTAACTATTGCCCAACCTAAAAGTACTATAAACACGACTGTATCAAGTGAAAACAAGGATTTAAGCCATTTATTACTCAACACATTGTTATTTTTATTAGTGCGTTTAGTAATAAGCCATATACCACTTGCAGATGCGCACAGTGTCCAACATTGTGCATCAAGGTATTGCCATTGCGAAAAGTTAAGAAGCTGGTTATTAAATACTAGCAAGAGAGATGGATAGGCTAAAAAGCCTAACAGCCAAACTATGATTGCGGGTGTAAGTAATAAACGATATGCGAACGCATGGGCAATAAAAAAGGGAATACACTGTAAAAAAAGTTGAATATTAATAGCCAGATATTGGCTCGTTGAATCCATATGTGATGACAAAAAGCGTATATGAGAGTCGAGCATAATAGCAGCTATTAGCGGTAAAAAAATTATTAGCTGGGTAATGCTAAAGCGTTGCCATATTGGTGTATTGGCTTGCTGCATATGTGACTCCGTTTTTATTATAGTTTCTGAGCAGATACGCTCAGATAAAATTGTCTTTTTATTTTAAACATTACCTTTGCACAATTCACTACGCTGAGCGCGCTATATTATCCATAAAATTTTTTCAATCATAATTTATTTTTAAACTAATTATTTTATTTCATAGGGTTAGTAACCGTTTTAAGCATACTAGGCGGTTTATTTAAATGATGAAAGGTCATATTTAAATGACCAACGTTACTTTTTTATGTTCATCATTTATTTCAATACGTTAACCATTGTTTTCTCGCTTGTATTGACTTGCTTTCTTAAGCTGGTGCTATACCAATTAAGGATGAAACTAATGCTTACACTGAAAAATATCAACAAAAAATACGCAGATGGTACGCAGGCTTTGAATGATGTGACGATCACTCTACCCGCCGGTATGGTCGGTCTACTTGGCCCAAATGGGGCGGGTAAATCAACACTTATGTGCACACTCGCGTGTTTACAAAATGCCGACTCCGGGCATATTAATTTTAATGGCCTTGATGTGATTAGCCAACCAGATGCGCTTAGATCGCAGCTAGGTTATTTACCACAATATTTTGGCGTGTATCCCAATATGAGTTGTCGGGCGTTACTTGAGCATATTGCCGTATTAAAAGGCATAGATGGTAATGCACGCAAAAACCAAATTAATAGCTTACTTGAACTAACCAATTTGACTCAGTTTGCTAATAAAAAGGTCGTTAATTTTTCGGGAGGAATGAAGCAGCGTTTTGGCGTGGCTCAGGCTTTGTTAGGTAACCCAAAACTAATTATTATGGATGAACCCACTGCTGGGCTTGATCCTGTGGAACGAGAAAGTTTAAATAATTTACTCGTTAGTATTAGTCAAAATAGGTTGGTATTGTTATCGACTCATATTGTTGAAGATGTAGAAAATTTATGTCACTACGTGGCCATTATAGATCAAGGAGCACTCATACAAAGCGGTGACGTAAAAGAGTTACTAGTTCCTTTAGAAGGTAAGATTTGGCAGCTCGAAAGTTTACCTACGGGCATACCGAATCAGCATGTATTAAGTAAGAGCCATCGCTATGGTAGAGCGTCATTTCGTGTCTATGCAGACACAGCGCCTGCACAAAATGCAATAAACTCGCCCGCTACGCTTCAAGACAAGTACTTTTTTGCACTCAATAAAGGAAGTCAAACATGTTAATTTTTAATGAGTGGCGATATGCAGTGCGCCAACCACTTGTTTGGCTGTGCATTATTATTCCTTTAATATTTTCGGTTATGTTGTCCTCTGGGCTTGCAGCAGTTGAAGTTAATTCGTTAAAACAATTTAAGTTAAATATTACAATGCTACAAATGATGCAGTTACCTGTGCTTGTAGGAGTATTGGCGCCCGTTATATTTTTACGAGATCAGCACGCGTCAATGCAGGAGCTTATTTATGCAACGCAAACTAGCTTATTTAAGCGCAGTTTAGCAAGAGTATGCTTACTGATTTGCTTGGTTTTTATTATTAGTTTAATCAGTGATTTAGTAATGATATACATGCAAGTAAGGCAATTGGGCTATATACCAAATATGGTTTCTTTTACTGTATTTAATAGCTTTTTAGTGTTGTTACCAAATAGCTGCTTTTTAGTTGTTGTTGCCTTTTTTGTTTGCCATAAATCAACTACTTCATTACCCAATTATGTTGTTTTTGCGGTGTTGTGGATAGGCTACATAATGCTTGCAAGTATTACCGGAAATCCATTACTTGCTGGAAGTAGTATTATAAGCAATCGATTTTATACATTATTTGTTTGGCTTGACCCTTTTGCATACACAGCCGTAATAAACAGTTTAACCAATTCATTAGGAGCTTCATTTGCTATTAATCGCGTTGTTGTGAGTATGCTTGCTGTTGGTATTTTTTATATTACTTTTAGTAAAAATAAAAAACACACATTATTAAAGAGTGAAAATGGTAAAAATACTAACGAATACATTCGTTACAACACGTTAGAACCCGCTGAATATAAAACAGCGAAAGTCACAAAAAAACCATTTTTGATGATGGCCAGTTTATACAAAATTACGCTGGTTAATTTGGTTTCACACCCTGTTACTTTACTGATTATTTTTGTTTGGCCGGTGATAGTTTTTAATAGTGTTGCCTCGTCGTCTGGTTATGTTGAACCAATGAGTGTTATGAGCACCACAAGCCTTGATGCGATCAGTTATTATGCATTTGATATGCAATTGTTGTTTGGCACTTTATTAATGGCTTTGTGGAGCTGGCAAGTAAGCTGTTTCGCTAAATACTATAATATAGCTGAGCTGATAGCTGCCACACCGCTCAAAACATATTACTTTTTAAACAGTCAGTTATTGGTCATAGGTACTATGATATTGTTTTTTTTAACAATGAGCTTATTAGGGGCAAGTGCAGCTCAGTGGTTTTTACACAGTGCATATCAATTTGAAGTACATTTAACCATTTTATTTTTGATGGCAATTGTGCTTGCCATTATTGCGTGTGTATTTTTGTGTGTATTTAATTTGTGTCGTTCGCAGCTTATTGCGGGTTTGCTAATTGCTGTTATTTTACTGATTAAATTTACACCGATAATGACTTATCTTGGTCTTACGCATACATTGTGGAGTGTTGGTTGGACACCTTTGCAGGCACCTGATAACTTTTGGGATTATCGTGCAAGTATAAGTAGTTATTGGTCTTATATATCAGTTTGGTTAGTGGCGTGTATTAGTTTAGTTATAATTACGGGGATTTTTAATCACCGAGGTGCCGGGTTGAGCCAAAGAGTAATGGGGGTTAAACATTTTTGGTTACTTATTCCTTTACTTATCACTGTGGCACTATTTACTCAATTACATTTAAGACTGGTTGAGGAGAAGCCTTTAACCAACTCGCATAAACGCGAGGCATTTAAAGCACAATACGAAAAAGCATTCTCACAATGGCGCAATGTAGCACAGCCAAACATTGTGCACATTGATGCTAATGTAGGCTTTTATCCGCATCAGCAGCAAGCTCATTTTTCCTTAATATATACCTTAAAAAACACCCATCAAGCCCCTATTAAAGAGATATTGGTTGGGCGCTCTGGTTTTTATAAATGGGCCGATATTGAAATCGATGGCGCGCAAAGGGCTAAAAGCTTTCCCTTGCTTAATCAAGCTGTGTTTAAGTTTGAGAATGAAATGCAGCCAGGAGAAATACGTAAACTAGTTACACGGTTTGATGTTCATCAAGCTAAGCTTTGGCCAGTAAGAGGCCATCAGATAATAACCCCTGAATTTAGCTATATACGATCAGTGCCTTTATTGCCGACTGTTGGCTATCAAGATAATTATGAATTAACCGATCCTATACTTCGTCAGCAACACGCACTTAAAGTGAAGTCGGTGATTAGACCCACGAAGCTATTTGCTAAAACGACGAAAGCAAGTACTCATTACCAGTGGCTTACTATGTCGAGTAAAGTGAGTACAACAAGGGGTTATCAGGTTATAACCCAAGGAGAGGAAATATCACGTACCAGCAAAGATGACCGCGAAATATTTCATTTTGAGACTCGTACACCCATAAATGCAATCCCAGCTTGGGTCACGGTGCCTTATTCCCCTGTTACCAAACAGCAAAATGGCGTGATATTAAACGTGTTTGCTAAAGATAAAAACGAGCCAGCACGAGCGGAGTCTATAGCTGTAAACCTTAGCGCAATGGGCGATACAATAAAATGGCTTAATAATATAAGCCCTTATAGAGCAAAACAATTGAGTTTAATAGGCTCGCCTAGTGTTGGTGCTACAGGTTATGCATTGCCGCAACTTATACTTATTGAAGACAGTGTTGGTTTTAGATCAAAGCCAAGCGCTAATGCAGGCTTTGATCAACGCTATCGCCGTGCAGTTCATGAAACCGCGCATCAATGGTTTGGCCATGATATTGGTAATGGGGTATTTTCAGATAGCGCTTTTTTAGTGGAGTCTATGGCAAAGTATATTGAGCTTGTTGTTATAGAGCAGCGTTATGGGAAAGCGACAATGCAAGCGCTGGTTGAGTATGAAACAACACGCTATGAGCAAAGTATGCTGATGAACATAAAGGAGCGAACAGCCTTGGTTGATGCTACACAAAGCTTTGACCAATATTCGCGAGCAACCATTGTCTTTGCTAAGCTACGCGCTGCTATTGGGGATGAACCCATTATTAATGCGCTCAAGTTGGTTTGGAAAAATCATGGTTATCCAAACAGTCCCGCCAATTCTATGGATTTTATACGAGCATTAAAACATGAAGCTGGAAAAGAACAAGAAAGCTTAATAAACACACTGTTTTTAGAGTAAGTACGTTTAATTTGAACATATATTTAGTAAATCAAAAGCCCTATTATTTTAGGGCTTTTTGTTGCGTGCAGATTATTTTGCATTATTTACCTGCGCTAGTAACTCTATAACTTTTTGTTGACCAAATGTTTGTGCAAATTGCTCGGCTGTTTGACCGGCTTTGTTTTGATGCGCGTTGTCGCAATCAAGTGATACGAGTGTTTTAGCTATACTAAATTCACCTCTAAAAATAGCGGCCATTAGCGCTGTGTTGCCACGGTTATCTTCTAGACAGGCATTAGCGCCTAAGTGTAAAAGTGTGTTAACCGTGTTTTTATTACCATGGTAAGTAGCAATCATTAACGCGGTGTAGCCTTTATTGTTGTAGCTGTCGATAGGAATACCAGCATCTACAAATTGCTCTATTACAGCGGTGTCGTTTGTACGTGCTGCGGCAAAGTAATAAGCAAATAAGCTTTGGTATTGTGTTTTTGCAGAATGTTGGCTTTCAACTTGCGTACTGGGTGTTTGTGTACTTGGGGTATTTTGAGCGTAAACGCTACTGGTAAAGCTCAGTAGTAGAGCGACTATAATTAATAAATTACGCATAACAATTGTCTCTTATAAAAAGAGGAAGGGGGTTATCCCTTCCTCATAATTGTGGTTGCTTATATAGCTGCTTGCTTAGTTGGGACTAATTTTTACAACTGATTACTTACAGCTAGTTAATTACAACTAGCTACTTACAAGTTAGCGGCTAGTTGTTTAACCATTTTAAGGTCGCCGTTTACAGCTTTAGTTAAGCGTGTACCGTACTCACTATCTGCTTTGTAAAAGTGGCTAAGCATTTTGTGTTTAACACTGCTGTTTTGCACTTTGCCTAAATCGCCTGCTAGGTTATTAATTAGGTTTGTACGTTCTTGTTTGCTAAAACCACGGTATATAACACCTGCTTGCGCGAAGTTTTGCTGCTTTTTAATCGCGGCTTGTTGTACAAAGCCTTTAAGCTCTGTGTTACTTCTACGTGCAATTGGGTTTTCAGCTACGTTTTCTTGGCTTGGCTGGTAGTTCACATTGCTTGTCGTGTTACCAATATTCATTGCGCCGTCTTGGTTGTAGTTAACCACTTCAACTTTTGCACGGTTAATTGGCAGTTGCTGGTGGTTAGCACCTAGGCGGTACATTTGTGTATCAGCGTAAGAAAACATACGACCTTGTAATAGTCTGTCTTCTGATGGCTCAATACCTGGAATAATGTTTGCCGGTGCCATTGCTACTTGTTCCGTAGATTGGAAGAAGTTAGTTGGCATACGGTTTAAGGTCATTGTTCCTACTTTAGTTTCTTTAATGTCTAACCACATTTTTGTTGCATCTAACGGGTTGTAATCAAAGTCATCAAGTTGCGACGGATCAAGCGTTTTAATGTACAGATCCCATTTTGGGAAATTGCCTCTGTTTATTTCAGTGTATAAATCTTGTGTTAAATGCTGAAAGTTTTGACTTTGTACTTTTGCCACTTCTTTTGCGTCAAGGTTATCAATACCTTGCTGGCTTACCCAATGAAACTTAACGTATTTAACATCACCCGATTTATTAATCATTTTGTATGCATGTACACCCCAACCGTCCATTTTACGAAGACTTGCTGGTGTACCGTAGTCACTGTAAACCCACGTTAGCATTTGTGTAGAACCTGGTTCATGCGAGAAAAAATCAAATACACGGTTAGGATCTTGAATGTTATCAACCGGAGATGGCTTTAAAGAGTGCACCATGTCTGGAAATTTGATTGCATCACGAATAAAGAACACAGGTAAGTTATTACCTACTAAATCCCAGTTACCTTGGTCTGTGTAAAACTTAGTTGCAAAGCCACGTGGGTCACGCAGTGTTTCTGGGCTACCTTTAGAGTGAATTACAGATGAAAAGCGAACAAATACGTCTGTTTCTTTACCTGCTTGTGCAAACGGTGCTGCAATTGTTAAATCGTCTAGCTCTTTTGATGCTACAAACACACCGTGTGCGCCAGTACCACGAGCATGCACAACACGCTCAGGAATACGCTCACGTGCAAAGCGTTGTAGCTTTTGAATTAGTTGCACGTCTTCTAGTAATACACTGCCACGTTCGCCTGCAGTAATTGAATTTTGGTTGTCGCCAACAGCTGCGCCGTTATCTTTAGTAAGTGTTGTTGCTGCGCTTGCCGGTAATGCCATTGCAAGTGCTAGTGCAGTTAGTGTTAATTTTGTTTTGTTTATTTGAGTATTCATTGTCGACCTCATCTATTTAAAAGTGCCGGCAGTGGTGCAGGCTGTTAATCTGTTAACGATAGTATTGATTTTATTAACTTCGGTAAAACTGATTAATTAGATTGATGTGATTTGTAAAACAGATGAAATAAATTAACAGGAGCACTTTTTACGTTAACGGAATTTTTTTACTACGACCTTGGTCGCAATATGCTTTTATAAAGTTGATTAAATACAAAGGTTTTTAGTTTTATCTGAGTGTATTTTCACCAAGCTGGTGCGTTTTATACTTACAGTGTGTTGACATATTCGTGCAATAAAGGGAATATGCTCAATCGGTGGGCTTATGCTCATTGTTGAGTTGCACTAAAAAGCTGCACAATATTAATCGCGCTTAACTCGTTATACTTAAATTAGCTAAACCAAACAGTTTTAATAAGGTGACAAGATGAATACTAATATTGAGCTAGTGATATTTGATTGTGATGGCGTTGTTATTGATAGCGAAATTTTAAGCGCACAAGTACTCATTAATATGCTTGTTGAAAAAGGCGTTGAGATTGACCGCGCTTATGTACAGCAACACTTTTTAGGCTGCAACTTTAAAACAGTAAGCCAAAAAATAGCGGATGCATTTAATGTCACTCTTCCTGAAAGCTTTGAAGGTGACTACCGCGAGGCACTATTAAACGAATTTGAAACCGGACTAACCACGACTGACGGTATAAAAGACGTACTTAACAATTTAGCTGTGCCTATTTGTATAGCTACTAGCAGCAGCCCAGCACGCACCGCAAAAGCGTTGAGCGTAGTGAGTTTAAGTAAGTACTTTAGCGATACGGTTTTTACCAGCAGCGAAGTTAAGCGTGGCAAACCAGCACCCGATTTATTTTTACATGCAGCTAAACAAATGGGTGTAAAGCCAGAGCATTGTTTAGTGATTGAAGACAGTAAAGCCGGCGTAAATGCAGGAATCGACGCCAACATGCAAGTACTGCATTACAGCGGTGGGCAACATATGCAAGGCTCTGTTAATCATGTGCACAGTGCTTACCCAAATGTTGATCATTTAACGCATTGGCAAGATTTTTTTAGTGCATACCCTGCACTTAAAAAGCAGTAAACACGCGGCTTTTTAAATACACAAAGTTTTAAACGCGATTTGCTCGCCTTACACACTGACAGGCAAGCAAACGCAAAATATAAATATAGATGGTTTTGCTTTACTAAAAATAAAACAAAACATGGCAAAACATCATGCGTTTATAAGCCAAATTATAAAAGGCAAAGTATTTAGGTACTATACCAATCTGCTTGAATATGGGGTTTATTTAACGATAAGAAAATTGCACTGTAACTAGCCAAAAATTTTTATATCTAGTTGTTCTAAATATAAAATTTTTAACGACGTTATGGGGTAATTTAACTCGTTAAATTATTCAAATAGTTATGCAGATTGGTATCAAATGCTTTGCTGTTAACAATAGGAAATACCATGGCAACGAGTCCACACACACAAACATTTAAAGATGTAAACGAAGAGCAACTTCCTGTTGCTAATAATAAGCTTCATGGCTGGAAACATTTTGCAGGGCTATATGCTGGCGAACATGTTGCGGCTACTGAATTTGTTATTGGTGCAACGTTTGTTGCATTAGGCGCTTCAACCATCGACATTCTACTGGGTTTATTAATAGGTAACCTGTTAGCAATGTGTTCTTGGTGGCTGATTACTGCACCCATTGCAGTAGAAACCCGCTTAAGTTTATATAACTACTTAAACAAAATCGCTGGTAACTCAATGACCAAGCTCTATAACTGGGCTAACGTGGTTATTTTTAGTGTTATATCGGCCGCCATGATCACGGTATCCTCCACCGCCGTGCGGTTTTTGTTTGATATACCTGCGCAACTTGATTGGTATCCAAATAGCTTTTGGTTTGTAGCCATTGTTTTAGCTGTTGGCTCTATTGTTGTGTTTGTTGCGATGTATGGCTTTTCTACGGTTGCTGACTTTTCGAAACTGTGCGCGCCGTGGCTATTTGTTATATTTATTGCAGGTTCGTTCGCGTTATTCCCTGAGCTTTCAAATCACGTATTAGGGTCTACCTCTTTAACTAGCTTTAGCGACTTTATGACCATAGGCGACTCCTCCATATGGACGGGAACCAATGCCGATGGTGAAAAAGGCATTGGCCTATTAGAAGTGATTGGCTTTGCATGGGCTGCTAACTCAATTACTCACTTTGGTTTAATCGACATGGCTATTTTTAGATTTGCTAAACGCAAAAGCTATGGCTTGTTTTCTGGCGTGGGCATGTTTTTTGGTCATTACTTAGCGTGGATCTCTGCCGGTATTATGGGCGCAGGTGTTGCGGTATTACTTAAAACAACTATTTCATCACTTGATCCGGGCGATGTTGCATACCATGCATTAGGTTGGACTGGCTTTGTTATTGTAATTATTGCCGGTTGGACTACAGCTAACGCAAACCTTTACCGTGCAGGTCTTGCAGCACAATCTATATTTGTTAATCAATCACGTGAACGCACAACCGCTATTGTAGGTGTTGTAACCGTGATTATTGCGTGTTTCCCGTTTGTATTTTCACAAATGCTTCCGCTACTTACCTACGCAGGCTTATTAGTTGTGCCAGTAGGCGGCATTGTGTTTGCTGAACATGTGTTATTTCCTAAAATTGGCCTAACACGTTACTGGGCTAAATATAAAAACATTACCCGCAGCGTACCGGCTATAGCATCTTGGGCGTTAGCGCTTGTGTTTGGCTTTGGTTTAAATGCTATTGATGTAATGTCGTTTTACTACTTGTTTATCCCTACGTGGATTTTCACAATCGTTATTTATACGCTTTTAGCTAAAAAATACGGCGCCGGTGAAGATTACACACAAGAGATTGCAGCAGAAGAGCAAGAGCAACGTGATATTAAAGAATATCAAGCTGCACAAGCTAAAGACATTCCAAAGCCAGTAATTGACAGCTCTGTATTTACCAAAGTACTTAATGCGGTTTCTACGGTTTCACTGGTTATTATTTTTATATTTGCCAGCCAGGTGATGTTTTTCAGTGAAACTATGAGTATGTACAGCGCTAATAAATCGCAATTCGAAATAGCCTGTTTTATTTGTACTGTTATTTATTTTGTTACTGCGTACTGGTCGTTAAAACGCCATAAAGTACTCAATACAGCATCGTAATTACTTATCGTAATACAGTATCGTAATTTATATTTTATTTTTGTTTAGTAAGGTCGCACCATGACGCAACATCAACACACTGACGCTCTAGTTACAGGGCTAAACCAACAAAGCTTGGCTCAATTACCAAGCCATGTTGATACACCAACCTACGACCGTAGCGCAGTTAAAGCCGGTATTGTTCATATTGGCGTGGGCGGTTTTCATCGTGCTCATCAAGCGGTATATGTTAACGAGCTTTTAAAAACCCCAGGCTCTGAGCAATGGGGCATATGTGGTGTTGGCCTTTTAGAGGGTAACCGTGGTCTGCGTGATATTTTAAAGCAGCAAGATTACCTTTATACGCTTACTGTTAGACACCCAGACGGTAAAATAGATAACAAAGTAATTGGCTCAATGATCGACTTTTTGTTTGCTCCAGAGGACAAACAAGCGGTAATTAATAAGTTAGCGCACAGCGATACTAAAATTGTGTCGCTTACTATTACCGAAGGCGGCTACAACTTTAACCCTGCAACGGGCGAGTTTGATTACAGCAATCCAGATATTATTAACGACATTAATAACCCGAACGACCCAATTACAGCGTTTGGTTACATTACGGCTGCGTTAAAACTGCGTAAAGAGCAAGGCCAAGGCGCGTTTACAGTACAGTCGTGCGATAACATTCAGCACAACGGTAACGTAACACGCAAAATGCTTTTAGCCTTTGCTACAGAGCAAGACAAAGACCTAAGTGAGTGGATTGAGCAAAACGTATCGTTTCCAAATGCGATGGTTGACCGTATTACACCGGTATCTAAAAAGAGTGATATTGATTACGTGGTTGATGCATATGGTGTTAGCGACGAGTGGCCAATTACCTGTGAGTCGTTTACACAATGGGTAATAGAGGACACATTTAGTGACTCTCGCCCAAATTGGGACGTTGTTGGTGCACAGTTTGTTACTGATGTAACGCCTTATGAAACCATGAAAATACGCTTACTTAATGCAGGGCATTCTGTGCTTGGTTTATTAGGTTCAATCCATGGCTATGGCACTATTGATGAAACGGTATCGGATGAATTATTTGCCACATACCTGCGTGCTTTTATGGATAAAGAAGTAACGCCAAATCTTGAACCACTTGAAGGCATTGACCTTGAAAGCTACAAAGATACGTTAATAGAGCGTTTTGCTAATCCTAATATTAAAGACAGCCTAGCGCGTATCTGTAGTGAAAGCTCAGCTAAACTGCCTAAGTTTTTAATTGCCACAATTAACGAAAACCTAGTACAAGGTCGAGATGTATCACTGGCAACGCTTGTTATTGCAACTTGGTGTTTATACAGCGATAAGGGTTTAAGTGAAAACGGCGAAAAGCTTGAAATTCAAGATGCGATGCACAAAGAGCTTAATTCTTACGCGCAAGAGACTCAAACTAGCCCGATTGCATTTTTAAAGTTAACGAGCTTGTTTGGTAAGCTTGAGCATAACGAAACGTTTAATGCTGAATATAAAAAGTCGATTGCTGCGTTGTATGCACCTAATAGTAAAATTAAAGCCATTATGCAGGCTGTACTTGATCAAAAGAGTAACTAATTATGAGCATTTTAATTAATCATAAATCAGGCGAAAACGTAAGTGTTAGCTGCTTTGGCGAAGTGCTGTGGGATTGTTTTGGTTCAGGTAAACGCCTAGGTGGCGCGCCACTTAATATGTGTGTGCGTATTAACTCACTAGGCATTAAAGCCGATATGATCAGCGCTGTTGGCAACGACGAGTTAGGCGCTGAGCTACTAGGCGAAATTACTAGCAAAGGCGTAAGCTGCGAATACATTGCTATTAATAGTGACAAAAAAACCAGCACGGTTGAGGTAACACTCGACAGTGGCGGCTCAGCAAGTTATGAAATAGTGGCAGACACTGCGTGGGATAATATAGCGCTTACTGATGAGTTACTTAGTAAAGTTAAAAGTAGCGATGTATTTGTATTTGGCAGCCTAATTGGGCGAAGCGAAGCGTCTTTAGCAACATTAAATCAACTAGTTGATGTAGCAAACTTTAAAGTATTTGACGTAAACCTACGTGCACCGCATTACAAGCTAGAAACACTTGTAGATTTAATGAATAAAGCAGACTTTATTAAATTAAACGATGAAGAGCTATACGAAATAGCAAAAGCGATGGGTTGTAAGTTTCATTCGCTTGAACAAAATTTAGCGTTTATAGCACAGCAAACAAATACCGATTACTTATGTGTAACCAAAGGTAGCCACGGTGCTTTATTAACAATCAAAGGCGAGAATTTTTATAATTCAGGTTATTTAATTAGCGTAATTGACACTGTTGGCGCAGGGGATTCGTTTTTAGGTTCGTTAATTTATCAGCTTTGTAGCAACGACGACGCGCAATATGCCGTTGACTTTGCATGTGCCGTTGGAGCAATGGTCGCCGAAAGTTCTGGCGCAACACCTACTTTAACGCATCAACAAATCAGTGAGTTTATGAACCCACTTTAAAAAACATTGTGTGTGAAAGCGGTTATAACGTAAAAGTTTAACCGCTTTTTTTGTGCCCAAAATAAGACATGTGTAATAAATATTCAATGTGGAGCGTTAAGTGTGCAGGTTGCGTAAATAGTGGCTTATATCGATTATTGTATTAGCTAAACGTCTTATTGTTTGAGGGTTGAAGCTTTGTTATTGTTCGTCGATTATTCACGGATTGAAAAGGCGGGGCGACACACAATGCGCTCTATAACTAAAATACAAAAAGAGAAACGTGCTTTATGATCATCTTTTTTATCTGCCTCACTATTTTAATACTGGGCTATAAGTTTTACAGCCCATTTGTTGAAAAACAAGCCGGTTTGGATTCAACTGCTGACACACCACAAAAACGCTTTAGCGAAGGTGTTGATTACGTAGCTATTCACCCTGTACGAGCATTTTTAATTCAGTTTTTAAACATTGCTGGCGTAGGTCCAATATTTGGCCCAATTTTAGGTGCTTTATACGGACCAGTTGCACTAGTATGGATTGTACTTGGTAATGTTTTAGGTGGCGCTGTACACGACTTCTTCTCAGGTGTAATGAGTATAAAAGAAGACGGTAAAAGCCTACCAGAAATCGCAGGCCATTATTACAACGTCGTATTTAAAGGCTTTATGCTTGTATTTACTGCCATGCTACTGTTTTTTGTAGGTGTGGTATTTATTATGAGCCCTGCAGGTTTGCTAAGTAACCTTGATTTTTTTGAAGGTACAATACTGGCAAATAATACCTTTTGGGTACTCGCTATTTTAGCGTATTACTTTTTAGCTACCTTGCTACCAATTGATAAAATTATCACTAAGTTTTACCCAATTTTTGGTGCGCTAATGATTGTAATGACAGTGGCAATTGCTATTTCATTACTTATTAATGCGCCGCACTTACCGGTACCAAGTGACTTTTTAGCTTACTTTGAAGCTGATCACGCACATGACTTTTTAGAGCCAAACCCAGATGGATTACCAACATGGCCATTGTTATTTATAACAATTACCTGTGGTGCTATTAGTGGTTTTCACTCTACTCAAGCGCCAATTATTGCGCGTTGTTTAACTAACGAAAAATACGTACGTCCAGTTTATTACGGCGCTATGATGTGTGAAGGTATTGTAGGTTGTGTATGGGCACTTGCTGGTATTGCAGCGTTCCCAGATGGTTACGCGGGCTTAAAAGCATTGCTTGACCAAGGTGGTCCAGGTTTAGTTGTTAATCATGTAGCTAACAGTTACTTAGGTGTATTTGGCGGTATAATGGCAATTATTGCAGTAGCCGTTTTCCCAATTACTTCTGGTGATACAGCGTTCCGCTCATTACGTTTAACAGTTGTTGATGCGTTTAATATTCCGCAAAGTTTACGTAATCGCTTATTAGTGGCTGTACCTATACTTACTATTGCTTACTTTATGACGAAACTCGATTTTTCATTAATTTGGCGCTACTTTGCATTTTCAAACATGCTGCTTTCTACTAGCGTATTATGGCTTGCCACTAAGTACCTGTTTGACCGTGGTACATTCCATTGGATTGCCAGTGTTCCTGCTGTTATAGCAACTGCGGTAACGGTTTCTTATATTGGTACTGCCGCAATTGGTCTTAACTTATCAAGTGATTTAGGTAAACCTATTGGCGCTGTAGTAACAGTGATTGGCTTAATTGTTTTAGCTATTGTGCACTCTAAGCATAAAGTTAAACCAACAGCGATTTAATAATCACATAAGTTATTTCAAGCATTAAAAAAGCGAGCTATTCATAACGAATAGCTCGCTTTTTTGTGTACTAAATTTAGGTATTACTGAGTTACAAGTTCAAAGTAACTATTATCGTCGAGCGTTTTGCTTATCATCATAGCGCCCTCAAGCAGGCTCACTGTTTGAATAGCCGCTTTAGTAGGGTTGAGTTCACCATTAGCTAAGTGCGCAGCGCTAAGCCATGTTAGATTTTGATTAAAAAAGCGTTTTACTTCAAGGCGTACTTTATCTGGAAGGCTATCGCTTTCGGCTCCTAGCAAACCACATAAACACATTTTACGATCGGTTACTAATGCACTTCTAAAAAGCTGAGTGTACACATCAATAGGATTTTTACCGCTTGCTTTAAGCTCGTTTGGCTCGCCTAACGCAGCTAAAAAAGAATTAGTATATTGATGAGCAAGCTCTGCACCTAAATCGGCCTTAGTCGGAAAGTGATAGTGCACACTGGCGCTTTTAATTCCAACTTCGCTGGCAAGCTCTCTAAAGCTAAAATTGCTGTACCCGCCAAGGCGTACCTTGTTTTCAGCTGCTTTTAATAAAGCTTCTTTTTTACTCATTTTTAATATTTCCTATCCGTAGCAATACCAATTTTATTAAAACATGATCATTCTATCGCATTAAATAACTTACTAACTGCGTTAAAAATGATTCATATAGAATAACTAGATGTCATAATTCTCGCCTTGTTATTGCGCTATTTTCTTAGTGCAATAATAGATCACTTATTTAATGCAATTGGAATAGCAAAATTATCGACCAGTAGATAGTTATTTACAAGCGTTTTTATTTTTAAGCAACCCCCTAATTTTATTATGAATTAAGTTAAATCCTATAAATCAGAAAAATTTAAACGTTGACTTAAATTTAGTTTAATATTATAAATTACCTATCGGTAGGTAGGTTGCTGCCATTAACTCACTTTTAAACAATAAAGATAGAGATTGCTATGAAAATTTATGATGTAGAAAACTTTCCAAATCCACTTCGGGTTCGTATCGCTTTAGCTGAAAAAAATGCCACTTCTAATGTTGAGTTTATACCTGTTGATTTATTAAATGGTGAACACAGAACAAAAGCCTTTTTAGCTAAAAATCCATTAGCAGGTGTACCCGTATTAGAGCTAGATGACGGCACGTTTATATCAGAAAGTACCGCTATTACTGAGTATATTGATACCGCATGTGAAGGCCCATCTTTAATGGGTGAAACCGCAAAAGAGCGTGCAGTAATTAACATGATGCAAAAGCGTGCAGAATCTATGGTGCTTGACGCTGTGGCAACTTACTTTCATCATGCAACTGATGGCTTAGGTCCAGAGCTTGAAACATATCAAAATGTGGCTTGGGGTGAAAAACAAGGCGAAAAAGCGCGCCAAGGGTTTAGCTATTTTAATGATGTACTAGCGCAATCGGCATTTGTTGGCGGCGAGCAGTTTAGTATTGCTGATATTACATTGTATGCTGGGCTGGTATTTGCTGGATTTGCACAAATAGTAATCCCAAATGAGCTTACCCATTTAGTTGAATGGCAAGAAAAAGTAGCAAAACGCCCAAGTATTGCAGCTTAATTAGGTTATTAGTTTAAAATTTAAGTGAAGTTACACTTAGGAGCGAAATATGAAAATAGCTGCCGATTTTAGTAAACGAGTTGTGGTACATAGCGAATCGCTCCCGTGGGTTGCATCGCCAATGGCGGGCGTTGATAGACGAGCACTGGACCGTGTGGGCGACGAAGTTGCTCGCGCAACGACTATTGTTCGTTATGCACCTGGCAGTGAATTTTCGCCGCATGTTCATACAGGCGGTGAAGAGTTTGTTGTGCTTGAAGGGGTATTTCAAGATGAACATGGTGACTTTGTGGCAGGTTCTTATATCCGTAACCCACCGCAATCAAAGCACAAACCGGGGTCTGAAAATGGCTGCGTTATATTTGTAAAGTTATGGCAGTTTCAGCCAGATGACCGAACGCACGTGCGTTTGCAAACAAACTTGATGCAAAGTACGGTGCATCCTAGTTTTAAAAATGTTGCCGTAACCCCTTTATACAAAGACGACTTTGAAGAGGTAAGCTTATTGCACTTTAAGCCTAACGCCTGCATGGTTATAAGCGCAAAAGGCGGAGCAGAGTTGCTAGTACTTGAAGGCTCATTTGATGAGCAAGCCGATACCCTTGTAAAAAACAGTTGGTTAAGAGTGCCTGTTAATAGCTCCGTTAACGTTAAAGCGGGAAGTAATGGTGCAAATGTATGGCTTAAAACGGGTCATTTAACTGATGTAGAAATCCAGATATCTCGCGTACAAAATGCGTAATAGAGCCGTTTATTTGAGACTATTTATTGATTTAGTTCAGGACTAATTAATTTTAGAAGGTGTACTTTTACCACTCAGCCTATTTAAGGAGAGCAGTAATGGTACACACAACACATGGTTTATCTATTGGTCTTGAACGTGCAGGAAGAGAGTTTTTTTTAAAACTTAAAGCCGTTGGTACGCTTACTCACGACGACTACAAAATAATTACCCCAATGATAAACTCAGCTCTTGGCGAAGTTAAGCACCCAGTTGTGAATGCATTAATAGATGGTAGTGAACTTGAAGGTTGGGAACTACGCGCAGCGTGGGATGACTTAAAATTAGGTGTTAAACACTCTAAAGAATTTAAAAAAGTAGCTATTTACGGTAATAAAGAGTGGCAAGCTCGCATGGCCAAAATAGGTAACTGGTTTATATCTGGTGAGGTTCAATACTTTGAAAATGCTACCGCAGCCATAGATTGGTTAGACGAATAGCTTGATCGAGAAATTAAATTAAAGCACTCTTATAGAGTGCTTTTTTGCTCTATGGGTAACGTTATTAAGTAGTTACATTCGGTTTATTTCAATTGTTAATACTGCTCTATTAAAATACACTAATTATTATTGAGCAAACTACACATTATAAAAACAATGAAACAAGTACTTACCTTTATTACATTCCTGATATTTTCTACATCAATACATGCAAAAGATAACAACATATTCACGCCGGTGAGCGATCTTTTTTTGGCTGTTTCTAACGTTGATCACACGCAAATGCGTGCAGCCGTTGATGATTCATTTTTACTTTTAGAGCACGGTGAAGTGTGGACTATTAATGACTTTATAAATGTTGTTAAGCCCTCTGATTTTGTAAGAACTAATTATTTTAGTGTTATAAATTCGCTTGTAGTGGGTGATGTTGCATTTATTAATTACTGGAATAAAGCCAATATTAAAAACACCGAAAGAAGTATTGATATTTATTGGTTAGAAAGTGCCGTTGTATCAAAAGTGGGCGATAAATGGTTGTTATCGCAAATGCACTCTACTCGGTTACCCCAAGATGAAATACCTAAAGGTGTCACCTTTATAAAGCAATAGATACAACTCTAATTTAAAGCCCCGTAATATGGGGCTTTAATCATTTAAAGTACATCAGCCAGCACAGGTAATGCCGGAAATGCCCCTTTAGCTAAACACGCTTTAGAGCCACATTTAAGAGCAAAGTGCAGGGCGCCTTTTACGCTCGCTTTATCATTTAGTTTATCGGCTAGTGGTAAATCACTTCCTAAGTTATTTAAGTAGTATAAAACCCCCGCTATAAATGCATCACCTGCGCTTGTTGTATCTACGGCGTTTATTTTTTGTGCCGATTCGTTAAGTGTAAATGCGCTGTGGTAAACCGTGGCAGGCTCTGGTCCATCGGTTAAAAACACCAGTTTTACTCCGGTATTTAATAGCATTTGAATGTAATCATCGCTCGTTGTATCGCTATGCTGGGCTAAAAAAATAAGCTCATCACGCGAGAGTTTTACTATGTCACAATAGGTGTAACAGGCTTTTACATTGCTTGCTATATCGCTTGTGTTTTCCCACAAGCTGTAGCGTAAATTTACATCAAAACTGACGAGCTTATTATTCGCTTTTGCAAGTTCTAGCGCTTTAACTGTTGTGTTGGCAATTGCTGATTCGGTTAATGTGTTTGAACAAAAGTGTAGTGTGCTTATTTCTTGCCAATTTATATGCGCTAAATGCGCCTGGGTTAATAGTGCATCGGCTGTGTTATGGCGATAAAAGCCAAAACTACGCTCGCCGGTTTCATCAATACTTACTATAACCATGGCGGTTTGTGAGCCTGCAATGGTAAATAAATAGTCTGTATTTACATTGTATTGCGCTAATGCATTACTTAATTGATTGGCAAAATGATCGTCCCCTTTACCACCACAAAATGCAGCCTCTGCGCCGAGTTTTGCGTAGCCAACAGCTACATTGGCAGGCGCGCCACCTGGTATAGGTAAATAGGTCGAGTTATTAGCATCTTGTGGCAGCATATCAATTAATAGCTCGCCTAAGCACAGGAGTTTAGTCATTTGGAATATCCTAAAAAGCCTAGCAAGGCTAGCAAGGCTAGGCTAAAAAACGTGAAGGGTGTTATTTATTCATACTTTAAAAGGCGCTACAGTGATTACTCACCGCAGCGCAATACACACATTTAGTTAAAAGCGTATTTTAAAGTTACCGACGTTGTGCGGCCGTTAATAGTACGGGCACGAATAATGTTATTTTCAGGTACTGAACCTTCTTCTGCTTCTGTTATACCTACTGTATCAAATAGGTTATTCACATTAAGCGCAATATTAAGGTTTTCAGATAAGTCATAGCTTACAAAGCCATTTACCTGTGTGTAGCCGTCAAATTGTAAGTCGTTATTATCTTGAGCGTATGCATCGGTAGTACCAATGAAACTTACCCCTGCAGCGCCTTTTTCATAGTTGTAACGTGCCATTAATGAGTAAATTAAATCGGCTTGACGACGTGGCGTATTACCTACAACATCTGGGTTAAGCGCATCTTTTGCTATTTCTGCATCGGTCCAGGTTAAATTACCGCGAAAATCCCATGCATCAATAAAGTAAGTAGATTCTATTTCAATCCCTTTTGCTTCGTATTCACGGTCAAAAAACGTTTGTGATGTTGCTTCAAAATTTTGCTCTTCAGTTTCGGCAAAAAACGCAGTAGCAAACACTGATAATGAATCAAAGCGCTTTTTAACACCAAACTCAAATTGGTTCACTTCATCAACAGCGTCTTCTTTTGCAACAGAGCCGTCGGCGCGTACTTTACCAAATAAAAGGCGGTCAGCATTTGCGCGCCCACCTTTACTTATGCGTGCAAACGTAGCAAGGCTTGGATCAATTTGATAATTAGCACCAATTGAATAAGAAGAATAGTTCCAGTCGTAATTTACTGGACTGGCGTTGGCAATATCAATACCTGCAACGTTTTGCTCAGGGATTGATATTTCACCGTCGCGGTTCATATCTACAGTTGATGTTACAGCACCTGCATAGTTACCGCGAGCTTCGCCACTGTCGTAACGGGCACTTGCATCAATGCTTACGTCGCCTAATTTAGTAGAGAATGCAACGTATGGTGCACGGGTGTCGTACTCTGTGTCGTAATCGCGTTGGCAACAGTTTCCCCAGTAAGGTGTGCCATATGCATATAAACCATTTTCTGAAAATTCAGTACCGTCAGCTGCAGTAACATTTAATAATGCTGCATTGTCGCCTTTAAGCTCCATAAGGTATGAATTCCATAACCACGACATAGCAATGTTTTGTGTTGACGCGTAATAACCAAAGGTAATGCTGGTGTCATCATCAAACGATTTAGTTAGTTTAAAGTCGTTAACTAATGAATCGAAGTCGTTCATTGTTACGTCAAAGGTATGAATTCGCATAGCGAGGTCGTCGTTAAATGCAGCGCCCGTGTTTGCGTTACTGAGTGTTGCGCCTACACCACCAATGCTCTGTGCAATAGATGATGCGCTGCCAACCTCAGCAGGAATAAGCGAGTTAAAGTTGCCGCTTATTGATGATTTACGAAAACGGTTTTCGATACGCCAATCGTTATCTAAATCAAATACAGCTTCAAAACCAACAGAGTCAACCTTTGGATTCATACCATCGCGGATATCGCCGCTGCTGATTTGGTTTTCACCATTTAAACGCACTGTTTTAGTAAATAACGCTGAGTGAGGTGTGTCTGATTGCGCATCAAAGCCAGCAATAGAGTCACCATTTGAGTACATTGGCATAGGAAGGTAGCCAACACTCTTATCGTCTAAGTGTTTGTAATAAAAGCGAACGTAACCGTTGTCGAAATCTTTAGTAAGATTAGCTTTTATTTGGCCACCTTTATTAGACGTGTAACCTGTTTCACGCGGGCCTTCGCCTTGTCGAACAAAGCCACCAACATGAAAACGTACGCTATCGGTTAAGTAAGTGCCGTATTCAAAGTCTGTACGAACGCTGTCGTAATCTAAGCCTAGTGTTGTAGACACACTGCCAGATTCGTTTTCGCCATTTTTAGAGATAAAGTTAATAATGCCACCAGGTGCATTACTTGCTGCAGTAGATGCTGAGCCACCACGAATCGACTCGATAGTTTGCACAGTGTTATCTAATCGCATAAAAATATCTGAATTACCAAAAGCGATATCACCGTATTGCAGTACAGGTAAACCATCTTCTTGTAATTGTAAAAATTTTGCACCGCCTGAAGCAACTGGCAGGCCACGAACAGCAATATTTGCATTGCCTTCGCCACCTGTAGATTCTGCACGAATACCAGGGATGATTCTAAAAGCCTCGGCTGTTGAGCGAGGCGTAGACACTTGAACTTGTTCAAGTGACACGCTACTAACTGATACGCTTGAAGCCATGATTGTTGTTCGACGTGGTACGCCGGTTACAACTATTGTTTCAAGACCTTTGTTTTGTGATGCTTCAGGTGTTGCTTGGTCTGTTTCTTGTGCGTTAACGCCTTGACTTACGGCAAGTGCTAAAGCGCTGATTAAATATAAAGGTGTATTGTGTGTTGTCATGTGAACGCCTCGTTGTGTTGATCCCAGTAGGATTTGTTATTTTTACTTAATCGATTAAGTAAAAATAACAAATATTTTACAATAAGCAAATCATTTTGTGTTTAATTTGCTCTTTTATTATTCATATGTTGATTTTAAAAGTGTTTTTTATTGTATTGAGATACAAGTTTATTAAGCTGTTGGGTTACTTTCTTGTAAAGCACTCATTGATGGGTCGCGTAAATAATTGAACAACATAGCTACAAATAAAATCACGGCAAACCCTGTTGCTAAGTAAAAGCCATAGCGCACATGGCCAAAGTAATCGCTGATCATACCCATAAATAAAGGAGCTAAAGCAGCTGATAATGCGGTAAAAAATAATATAACGCCGGCTACGGCTCCATGGCGCTCTGCAGGGAAACACGATATACCTTTAGAGTTTAAAGTTGGATAAACCATAGACATAAATAAACCTGAAAGAGGTAGTAACCCTACAGCCCAGTCAACACCCCCAATAAGTGTACCCACATAACAAAGCGCAATACCTAAGCTTAAATAAGCCATAACACCTTGCCAGCTATAACGATTTAGTAACCATACGGCAATAAAACGACCTGCAGCACGTAGTATAAAAAATATAGTAAGTGCATAAGTGGCAAGGAGCGGCCAAGAGCCTGTGTAGTCCTTTAATAGCGTCGGCATCCATACATAAATAGCCACTTCAGTCGCTACATAAAGTGCAATAGCTAAAGAAAAGCCAAGTGCATAAGGGTTTTTTACCATTTTCATGGTGGTGGCCAAAGAGGCTGGCTTTTCAGTTGTTTTAACTACGTCAGGGTAGTCTGCGCGCCATGCTAATAAAGCAAGAATTAAACACATTACGCCCGCAGTAATATACAGGTATGTCCAACTAACGTTTTGCACTAATAAAACACCGACTAGGGCGGGGCCTACAATAGCGCCAATGCCAAAAAAGCCCTCAACCTTGTTCATGGTTTTAGTATGGTCGTCGTTACTATGCGAAATATCGCCAAGCAATGCCAGTGCGCCGGTTTTAAATAAACCAATGGCCAGGCCTATGCAGCAAAGCAATACTAAAAAGAAGGTAAAACTGGTGCTAAATGCAAATAAAAAACAACTCGCAGAAAATATTAATAGACCTAGCATAATGGTTTTTTTACGGCCAAGGCTGTCAGCTAAAAAGCCTAAAAATAATCCACTAAAGGCTATTAGTGCCATGGGAGCGTAATGAAATGCACTAGCTTGAGTCATGCTCAAACCGAAATCTTTTATAAGTTCGGGGATTATCATGCCGACTGCGTCAGAGGTCATGGCAAACATAAAAAACATCATGTATGTAAGCCAGCGTATTTGTTGCAGTGGGTCGCTGCTTACGTGTGTGTGTGATTTTGTCATGTGTTTATTCCTCGTTAAATTCTCTATTAACACTTCGTAAGTCAGTCAGTTGCTTACTGTAGTATTACGTGAGACAAAAAATTTGTATGTAAAATTATTAAAAATTACTTGTAAATTATTACTCGCTAGTTAAAGATATATCTTAATCGATTAAGTTTCAACATGGTAATCACACAATGATGAAGAATAAAGTTCAATTGATCACATATGCAGATCGAATCACTGGCCAAAATATAGGCGCGCTAACCACACTTTTAAACGGCCCTTTAAAAGGCGTATTTGGTGGTGTGCACTTATTGCCATTTTACAATCCTATTGATGGCAGCGATGCTGGCTTTGACCCTATTGATCATAGTGAAGTTGATTCTAGAATAGGCACTTGGGAAGACATACAAGTATTAGGTAAAGATCTCGACTTAATGGCAGACCTAATTGTTAACCATGTATCGGCGCAGTCTTTTCAGTTTCAAGATGTATTAGCTAAAGGTAAGCAATCAGAATTTTGGGATTTGTTTTTAACCAAAGAAGATGTGTTTCCAAATGGTATGAGCGAAGCTGAGCAAAAAGCAATTTACCGCCCACGTCCTGGTAGTTGCTTTACCCCAATGAAATGTGGTGATGGTAAAGCGTATGACTTCTGGACCACTTTTACCGATAACCAAATTGACATAAACGTAAAAGTAGAAGCCGGTGTTGCGTATTTAAATAACGTACTTACTAAATTTTCGGCTAACAATGTAAATATTATTCGTTTAGATGCGGCGGGTTACGCCATTAAGCAAGCTGGCACTAACTGCTTTATGCTTGATGAAACGTTTGGCTACCTAGATAACTTATCTAAGCAAGCAAACGATTTAGGCATGGAAACCATTGCAGAAATTCATAGCCATTATCAAACTCAGGTAGAAGTGGCAACACGCGTAAATATGGTTTACGACTTTGCGTTACCACCGCTTATTTTACACAGCTTATTTAATAACGATGTAGATGCACTGCTCAAATGGTTACAAATTTCGCCACGCAATTGCTTAACTGTACTTGATACACACGACGGTATTGGCATTATTGATGCAGGTCCAATGGGCGACAAACCAGGGTTATTAAATGCACAGCAGATTGATAACCTAGTAGAAACAATGCACGCCAACAGCAACAACCAAAGCCGCCAAGCTACAGGCGCTGCGGCGAGTAATGTCGACTTATATCAAGTTAACTGTACGTACTACAACGCATTAGGCGCTAAAGACTTTGATTACTTACTGTCGCGTGCAATTCAATTTTTTGCTCCAGGTGTACCACAAGTTTATTACGGCGGCCTATTTGCTTGCGAAAACGACATGGAATTACTGACAAATACAAATGTTGGCCGTGATATTAACCGCCCATATTTAGATGCAAATATAATCGACAAAGCCTTAAATAAGCCTGTAGTAAAAGGTTTAATTGAATTAATTAAAATTCGCAATTCACACCCCGCGTTTGCAGGTGAATTTAGTGCCCAAGGTGAAGGCAGTATATGTTGTTTATCGTGGCAACTAGATGAGCAAACTATTTCACTTACTGTTGATTTTAAATTACGCCATGCGCTTATTACGCAAGTAAACGGTGATGAAGAAACAACGATTAACTTAAATTCATTTTTAGCTTAATACTATAAAAGTAATTTACAAACGCCATGTAAAGCAAAAGCCAAGCTTAAGTAGCTTGGCTTTTTAACACATAAAACTATTGCAAGGTTTGTAAGCTAACTACTCGCACCAATCTCTAATTCGTAACTGACTTCCTGAGTTTTTTCTTCTTTAGAAATAAATAATTCGGCGGCTATAACGCCTTTTTCTTGGCTGTTTTGATGAATAGTGGTGAGGCGAGGTACAAACCGGGCTGCTTCATCAATACCATCAAAGCCCACAATACGCAGTTCTTCACCTATTTTTATGCCTTGTTTTATTGCTTCTCGCATTGTGGCAAGCGCAATTAAATCACTCATACAAATAATAACGTTAGGACGCGGTGATGCACTAAGTACTTCTTTTGCAGCAATATTGGCAAAACGTTCGCTACTTTCAGGAATGTTCCAAATGCGATCGTCAGCTACCGTAATATTTGCCTCGCTTAAAGCGCGTTGATAACCACGTAAACGTTGATGCGAAATAGATTGTCCGGTTTCAAATTCGTGATGCTCATACACGCGGCATAATACGTTTTCATCAAGTAATCTAAGCCCTAATATAGCCACTTTATCGTTTTGATTATGCAGTACGTGTTTAGCTATTTCGTAACTTGCTTGCTCGTTATTAATATTTACAGAGGCATTGCGAGCAATATCAAAATCAATTGTCACTACATGTTTAGACACTGTTTTTAACTGTTCTACTAACGCGTTATTACGAGGGCGGCCATAACAAATAAAGCCATCTACAAAGTCGACCACGTTGTTAAGGTTATCGCTATTACCTGAAAACAATAAAACATTAATGCCGTTTTTTTCGAGCACTGAGGTAACACCGCGCATAAAGCTACTAGCTACAGGGTCCGACACCATATACTCCACACTATCGGGCAGCACTAAAGCGACAATATTGAATGTGCCATTACGCAATGATTGCGCGGCCTTATTAGGCCCGTAATAGCCCAAAGTTTTACACGCTGCGAGAATATCGTCTCGGCGTTTAGCCGATAGCTGATCAGGGCGATTAAACGCATTAGATACTGTCGCGTTAGACACACCTAACTCTTTAGCAATACTTTTAAGGGTCCAGCGGGTTTGCTTACTCATACCAATTCTTTACTCAATACTCATGTTAATAAACTAACATATTCAGGGCGTTAGCAAAGTAAAAAAATAAGATTTTAGAGCTAATGTCGGCACTCTTTAGGCGCAATGCCAAAGGTTTGTTTAAATAGGCGACTAAAGTGGCTCGCGCTATTAAATCCAACATCAAAGCAAACTTTGCTAATTGCATGGCCTTGTAGTAACTGAGTACGCGCTTTTTTAAGTCTTAATTGTTGCTGCCAAAGGGCTGGGCTAGTGCCAAATGCGAGTTTAAATTGCTGATAAAACTTACTTCGGCTCATACATGCTATTTTGCATAAGGTATTTATGTCGAGCGTTTCACTTAAGTGTTCTTCAATATAAAGCAGGGCATCGCTGACTTTTGTTTTAAGGCGTGGCTTATCGCAGCTAGCTAGCAATAGCTCGCGGCTTTGTTGTTGTAATAAACGGGTGATCAATTCGTTCAACGACAAATCAATCAAGTAATGTCGCTGTGCGCCTTGCTCACTAAATAAATGCACCATGCGCTCTAATAATTGCTGCGTTTGAATATTATGTTGGGTATGTACTAACTGAGGTACATATTCAAATAAGCCATCGTGTGCAAAGTTTTGCTGCATGTTAAGTGCATTCGCCACGCTCGTTATTTTATCTGTGCTAATTTCAATGGCTAAACAGGTGGTTGGGGCGTGCATTGATGCTTGTGGAAAATCAATTAAAACACCTTGCTCTGGCGCTAATACAAACGACTCGTGTGGTAAAAATGCTTTATGGTATTGGCTGCTTTCTACGTGCATTACCTTTTTGCCGCTAAGCATGGCACAAAACAGCAGCTCGTTTGAGTGCAGTGCTACCTTTTGCGCGCTTTGATACGTGTCGTAAATACTCAACTCACTGCTATCTGCAGCGAATGTGACTTTATTTTCTATTAATACATCAAGTTGTTGGCGTTTTTTGTTTAACTGAGATGTGTGCATATCAATCCTTTAGGTTTTTATTAGTTTGGACTCACAGACAACTTTTGTGGACAGCTAATCAAGTTTTTAGGTACTTGTTAGTTTAATGTCAATCAACATTGATTAAATATAAAGCATTTTGTTTTATATAAATGTTCGACCTTTAGCTAACAACAATAAAGAGAGCACACACATGATATATGCAAATCCAGGTAGCGATGGCGCACTCATAAACTTTAAACAACAATACGGGAACTACATTGGCGGAGAGTGGGTGAAGCCAGTAAATGGCCAATACTTTGATAATATAAGCCCAGTAAACGGTAAGGTATTTTGCCAAATACCGCGTTCAGACAAAGACGACATAGAGCTGGCACTCGACAAAGCGCATGCAGTGCGAGAGCAATGGGGCACAACGTCGGTGACCGACCGAAGTAACATACTGCTAAAAATAGCCGACCGAATTGAGCAAAACCTAGAGTTACTAGCTGTTGCCGAAACATGGGATAACGGTAAAGCAATTCGTGAAACACTCGCTGCTGATATTCCGCTAGCGGCAGATCACTTTCGCTACTTTGCAGGGTGCCTACGATCGCAAGACGGCACTATAGGTGAAATAGACGCAACCACCGTTGCGTATCATTTTCACGAGCCACTAGGTGTGGTTGGGCAAATTATTCCGTGGAATTTCCCTATTTTAATGGCCGCCTGGAAACTAGCGCCAGCACTTGCTGCAGGTAACTGTGTAATTTTAAAACCGGCTGAGCAAACACCAGCTTCTATTTTAGTTTTAATGGAGATAGTTGGCGATTTACTCCCTGCAGGCGTATTAAATATAGTAAACGGCTTTGGTAAAGAAGCTGGTGAAGCACTGGCAACAAGCAAGCGTATCGCTAAAATTGCATTTACGGGTTCAACGCCTGTGGGCTCACATATTTTGAAATGCGCTGCTGAAAATATTATTCCTTCAACGGTCGAGCTCGGTGGTAAATCACCTAATATATTTTTTAATGATGTAATGGAAAAAGACGATGCGTTTTTATCCAAAGCGATTGAAGGCGCCGTGCTTGCTTACTTCAACCAAGGCGAGGTGTGTACGTGCCCATCAAGGCTGTTTATTCAAGAAGACATTTACGAGCAGTTTATTGAGCGAATACTCGAACGTACCTTAAAAATTAAACGCGGAAACCCGCTAGACAGCGAAACTATGGTTGGCGCACAAGCTTCAAAAGCGCAATTTGATAAAATACTGAACTACATTGAAATAGGCAAAAAAGAAGGCGCTGAAGTACTCACTGGCGGTAATGTAGAGCAGCTAAGTGATGACTTAAACGGTGGTTACTACATACAACCTACGTTATTAAAGGGCACAAACGATATGCGTGTGTTCCAAGAAGAAATTTTTGGCCCTGTTATTTCAATGTCGACCTTTAAAGATGAAGCCGAAGCACTCGAGCTTGCCAACAGCTCTGAGTTTGGTTTAGGTGCAGGTGTGTGGAGCAGAAACATGAATCGTGCTTATCGTATGGGTCGCAAAATAGAAGCAGGGCGAGTGTGGACTAACTGCTATCACATGTACCCAGCACACGCTGCTTTTGGTGGTTATAAAAAATCAGGAATAGGGCGGGAAACGCACAAACTGGCACTAGAGCACTACCAACAAACTAAAAACCTATTAGTGAGCTACAGCGAAGATCCGCTCGGCTTCTTTTAATAAAACAGTTCAAACTTAAACACAGCAACCATTAAGTAATGATGGCGCTGCATATTTGTAGCGCTTTTTTTATAGGCAATCAACCGTTGATAATGGCCATGTAGTCCAACATTTTAGCGTTGCAGAAAATAACATTATAATGACGGTGTTTACGAGTCCTACTTAAAAAGCGCTAATTTAGCGAGTATAGAGTGGTGTAAATATAAGGAGCCTTTAAATAATATTTTTATCCTTCCTCAGTTAAGTAAATTTCTATTTGTAGATCATTACCAAAACAAAGTGCCTCAATGCATCTAATCCACTAAATATGAACTTTTCCAAGCTTATTCATTATCAAAACAATTAGGTTAGCTTTTCTAATGTTTGTATTAACTGCTTAGTCCACTATATTTACTTCTTGTTTACAGTTGTATTTTCGTTGTAAGCAAATAATCTGAAAGTTTTTATAACAACGATAGGTCTATTAAATTGATAAAACGGCGATATTGCTTATCTCCATTGTGCTTGTTTATCAAAATATGAGTGTTTTTATACCAATTCGCTTAATTAAGTGATTTATTTTGAGGATGGAAAAACGTGTTGATAGCTAGGCAAAAAATTCGCTATTTAGTTGTTCTAAATGAGAATTTTTTAACGCAGGTAGCGACACGTTTAGCCCCGCAAAATGATTAAGTATTATTGCGGATTGGTATTATTAACAATCATTGATAAAACAAGAAAAAATATTTTAATCCGGAGCATAAAAATGAAAAAAGTAAATTTAACTAAGGCTTTACTAATCGGCGCATCAGCAGCAGTTTTAAGCGCGGGTGCTGTAGCTGGTCCAAACAGTCAATTAACCGTTGCAGAAGGTGCTTCAGCAAAAGTACAAGAGCAATTTAAAGGCTGGGTAGCAGGCGATAAAGTTCGTGGTCGTAAAGATAAATGTTTTGGTATTGCTTTAGCGGGTGAAAATGATTGTAAAGCAGGTGCAGGGACTAGTTGTGAAGGCACTTCAACTACAGACTTCCAAGCTAATGCATGGACATACGCACCTAAAGGTGTATGTGAATCAGTTGTAACTCCTAATGGTAAAGGCTCGCTTGAAGGTTAATAAAGCAGGTTTTCCCCAGTGCATTGTTGCTGGGGAGCAATTAGGCGCAGGTCTTAGTTTAAAACCAGAACATCTTGACGACATTTTAGCTTTACAGGTAGAGCTGCCATCTACAAATAATAATCTTTGGTTTGAAGTGCATACAGAAAATTATTTTGTGGCAGGTGGTCCTCGGTTAAATTATTTGAGAGCTGTACGTGAAAACTTTGATATTAGTTTTCATGGTGTTGGCGGCTCTTTAGGCTCTGATCATAAAGCTATGCTTGCTCATACTAAACGGGTAAAAGCGCTAATTGATGAATTTCAGCCAGTGCTGGTATCTGAACACGCTGTATGGTCTAAGTCGAATGGCAAATATTTTGCAGACTTAATGCCGTTACCTCGCACCCAAGATGCACTTGCGTCTTTAATTAATGGTATTGACTGTTACCAGGCGGGCATAGGTCGGTCAATATTAGTTGAAAATCCAAGTAACTATTTAGATTTTATAAGTGATATGGATGAACCTCAGTTTTTAGTTGAGGCAGCGAAGCGTAGTGGATGCGGCTTACTTATCGATATTAATAACTTATATATCAGTAGTAAAAACACGGGTATTGATGCGCTTGATTATTTAAAGCAGATCCCTGCTGAGCTTGTTGGAGAAATTCATATTGCAGGGCACGATCCTGATCCAGCTCTTGGTCAGTCATTACTGATAGACAGCCATGCAGCACCGGTAGCGACTCCTGTATGGGATTTGCTAGAACAAGCAATTGAGATATTTGGTCAGCGACCAGTACTTGTTGAGCGAGATGCGAATATTCCATCGTTTGAAGAGCTTATGATCGAGCGGGAAACTGCGCAAAGCTATTTGAATCAAAGTGAGCTACAAAGTCGCTTAAATATATCTCATAAAGAAGTGGTTCGCTGATGAGTACCAACCAATATATTGATGCTTTTACTCGCTATTTGCGAACGGGCGATCCAAGTGAAATGGAGCATTTTTGCGAAAATCCATCGCATATTAAAAGGTTAGCTGTGTATCGTAACGGGTTTTATAAAGGCTGTGTTGATGCATTAATAGCTAACTTTCCTATGTGTGAAAAAAAAGTAGGTAGTGAGAACTTTCGTAAAATGGCACGACTTTATGTTGACCGTTTTCCGCCAGAGCAGGGCACTTTGGTGGGATACGGACTAAGCTTTCCTGGCTTTGTAACTGATTTGATTAAAGATGGTGAAATTGAAAATAAACATATTTTAGAAGTTACTGAAAATCAGCAAAGTGCATCAAATTTATATATGAACTTAGTTGATATTGCGCATTTAGATTACGCGTGGCTAATGAGTTTGATGAGCGCTGATTCAACTGAAACTTTAACTATAGAATATGTTACTCAACTAATGGAACAAGGTACTGAGCTTACTGAACTCAATGTAAAGCTCAATCCCAGCGTACTATTGCTTAATGTGAGTGAAGGCGCTTTTTTTGAATGGATTTCGCTAAAAACAAATAATAATGATGTCGTTGTAACTAAATCCTCTACTGAGGATTTTATAATGTTATGGCGTTTGCAAGGTGCGGTGCAAGCCCGCTCTCTTTCTATCGCAGAAGTTGCACTTATGCAGGCTCTACAGGGTACAAGTAGGTCTTTAGGTGAAGCTTTTGATGCAGCAATAACGGTAGATGAAAACTTTGAAGTGAGTGATGCTTTTACAGCATGCTTACAAAATGAATTATTAGAAATCCAAATCAATTAGTACATTACAAGAGTAGGAACAAATATGGGCATGATAAAAAAAATACAACAACTGTACGTACAGATGGGAGAGCAGTTATCGCGGTTCTTAGAACCTATAGCACTGTTTTTTCTTCGCTTTATGGTCGCTAAAGTATTCCTAGACTCTGGGTTGAGTAAGTGGGATGGTTTTTTACAATTTAATGTTGATAAATACGACTTATTTAAATACGAATTTTTCTGTCCTGATCCAGTTAGAGAAGGCGCTTTGCAGCTTTGTGATCCAAAAACATTAGATTATGTTGATGGCTCATTTCTTGTAAAAGCAATTGAAACACTTGCTGTGGTTGCTGGTGTTGTAGAAGTGTTACTCCCAATATTACTGATTATCGGTTTGTTTTCTCGCTTTGCGGCGTTAGGCCTTATTGGTATGACAATGTTTATTCAGCTTGCAGTTTTTCCTACACTCGATCATTGGATTAATCCTGCATCGTGGTGGGCTGTTTCATTATTAGTGATTTTTGCTCGCGGACCTGGCTTTTTGTCTATTGATAAGTTACTTGGTTTAGACGCAAAACGTGCAAGTGCTAAATAAGCTTTTGCATATTAAACGTTAAACGTAACCGGCAGACTAATATCACTTAGGTGCCGGTTATTATTTTAGATTAAAGTTAAAAATACACTTATACAAATTAACTCAATAAATTGTGCTGATTTAATATAGCTAACCCCAACCCTGATATTTTCTAATAAAAATACCAAGCCATGCCTAATAGGATTTCCCAATGGAAATAGGATTACTCATTCTTCTTTTCTCAGTTAGTGCTTACGCTATGCTAGCTAAAAAGCTGTCCACAACCATTATTACCGCACCAATGGTATTTTTGGGTATTGGTTTTGCGGTTTCTCAACTTGGGTTTATTAGTATTGGAGACGCACATGAAACCGTATATTTAATAGCAGAAATATCGCTAGTTGTATTATTGTTTTTAGATGCTTCACAAATAAACCTACGAAGATTAAAAAGGCAAAATACGTGGCCTCTAAGAATGCTATTGATAGGTTTGCCGTTGAGTATTTTGATTGGTACAGGCTTTGCTTATTTATTCTTCCCACAGTGGCCTTGGGCAATGCTAGCCCTAGTTGCGGCAATTTTAGCACCTACTGATGCAGCTTTAGGTCAAGCGGTTGTTAGTAATGAGAGCGTACCTTTAAACGAGCGACAAAGTCTATCTGTTGAAAGTGGTTTAAATGACGGGCTAGCATTACCCGTTATTTTATTTTTTGCCAGTATAGTTGCTATGGAAACCGGTTCTCAAGAAAATGAAATGTCATGGTTAGTGTTTGGATTTAGCCAAATATTTATAGGTATTTTGGTTGGCGCATTAATGGGGTACTTGAGCGGACGTTTATTTTTATACTCTGAGTCAAAAAAAATATCATCGACTATATATGAAGGGATTGGCGTTTTAGCTCTTACCGGCACATCATATTTAATGGCTACTTTAATGGGTGGAAATGGATTTATATCAGCGTTTGTTGCAGGTTTAGCTTTTGGTAATAGTGTAAAAGGGCATTGCCGATTTATATACCAATTTACTGAAAGCGAAGGGCAAATGTTAATATGGTCTTCGTTTGTTATTATTGGGCTTGGTTTACTGCCTTCAGCTATAGAGCACTTAACCTTCCCCATAGTTGGTTATATTTTAGTGAGTATATTTATTGTACGCCCTCTTGCTATTTACCTATCGCTAATTGGTACAAAAGCAAAAACATTAACAAAAGTGTTTATGGGCTTCTTTGGTCCTAGAGGTCTTGCAACAGCGCTTTTTGCACTTATTATTTCTAAAGATATTTTAGGCGAATACGGCCACTCAATTTTAATTGTTGCGATTAACGCTGTATGGATGAGTACGTTAATACACGGTATTGCAGCAGCACCTATGGCTAATTGGTATGGCGCTAAAATTAAAGTGCTAAAAATTAAATCAAGAGAGCTCGCAAAACTAAAAAAACAAAAGTAGCAATTGAACCTAAATAGGAACTTGGCCACATCAAACAATGCCAAAATGACTCGCATTTGAATTTAAATAGTGCCTTGAACTAACAACACGCCCTGAGGTGGACAGCTAGTAAAATTAATAATTTATTGCAAACTTTAAAAGTGGCGAATCTCTTCGTTTTAATGCAGCTAAATATGTCGATTCATCATACGGTGTATTTGTCTTCCAGCACCTAAATACAATCCTTATCCATTTGAATGCCAATGATCTAATAATGCTATTATGCGGCTTGCCTTTGGCTTTTTGTTGTTCGTAATACGCTTTTGCCCAAAATGAATAACGAATAGAAAAGCCTGCCCATTCTACAAATGTTTGCCTTAAAAAAGTCGGGCAACTATATCGCCAATGTGTCCACATCTTCTTACCACTGCGCTCAATGACCGGCGCAATACCAGCGTATTTTTGTAGTTCTGACGCATCCTTATAGCGAGCTCTATTACTACCAAAAGCAACTAATAAACGTGGAGCTAATTGTGGGCCTGCACCTGGTAAACTATCAAATATCTTCTTATCCTGTTGCGCTTTGTAAGCCAACTTTACAGCAATACCTAACTGCTCAATACCTTGTAATAACACTTTGAATTGATGCGACAACTAACTTGAAAAACTCAATTAGCAAAAGGGACTAAATAATAAGTGATTGCTAAATTAGGCTATGTATATCTACACACAGCCTAATATCACTTACAAGTCTCTTAAAGCTTGCTGAATAGGGGTTTTAAGTAATTTAACTAAAGGCGACAATGTTGCAGTTACACACAATATTAGCGTGGTTAAAAGTGCGATGAATAATGCAAGTAAGTCAAAGCCAAGTAAAGTCGACTCAATCAATTTATAAAAAATAAAACACGCAATGAGCGCCAATATAAAAGCAAAGAGTATTTGTCTACAGCGATTAAAAACGATAAAACCGTCAGTAGCCCCTATAGCCAACAATACGCAAATAGACTGTTTATCTAGCCTAAGTTGTGCAAGTACTTGATACCATAAGCCACTAAAGATCCCTGCAAGAATGATCAGTGTAATTACAAATCCAAACCAAAGTAAATCAGTTGATTGTTGATCAAATTTGGCCAAAATATCTGCTAATGCCGCTGCTTTATGGATATTAATATTTGAGGCTTGTTCGCTTAACCAACGATTAAAGTCACTGTTGTTACTAAGTGCGTCAATGTTGTTTGATAGAATTGAAAAATTTTTTAACACTTCCTCATCATATGTATTCAAGGGTAAGTATAAAGTGGGCATAATGCTTTGCCTGCGCCCCCAATGAGGGATATCCTCACTGATCCCAATAATTGTGAGTTGCTGGTTTTCTAAACCGTAACTAATCGTCGTGCCAATGAGTGAACTCAGCTTTTGCGTACTACTTAAATGCTTAGCAAGAGCGTGGTTGATGATCACACCATTTTGCCAATTAGCTAATTGTTTTCCTTGAACATCCACATCAAGTAAATCAAAAAAGTGGCTACTCACATAGCTTGTTTTGATATCCATAGCTTCCTTTGCACCTTGCCCAGCAAGCGTATACTGTTGTAATTTTTCAAAAGGGGACGACAAAATGACGGCTTGCGGGTCTACTTGTTGTATCTTATTTAAGGCTTGGCGCCAAGAAATCGCAAAGTGTCCAGAGTCTACACTTACCTGAGCAACAGATAAGTTAATATTACTGTGTTTATATTTTTGCCACTGAGAGAGAGCAACATTACTCAGCGCATAGGTGGCTGTTAGTGCAACGCTTAATTGAATGACTAAAATTCCTCCAGCCAGAGCTTTTTGAAATAATGACACTCGCGTATTTGCCATTCGAGTAAACAATGATCCTTTGAGCAAATTTACAAGGGGTATGAGTGAACATAAAATTACGCTCACAGTTATCATTGCGATTGCACTGATAAAACTTACACTATCTACAGACAGGCCTTTATCAGTAAATAATAATTGGTAGCTGGTACTGCTAGTTATTAACTGACTAAGCAAGTATAGACTTAGTACGCTAAGCAAACTTATTACCACGATTTTCAGACATGAAAAAATGAGCGCAGGTCGAATAAAGTCGTACGATTGTGCGCCTAACAACTGTAAGGTTTTATACTCATCGGCAAACACAATTGCTTTACTGCTGGAAATTGAAAATAAACTAAATGTTAAAATAAAAAATAACGTAACAATTAAACCTAATAATAATTGCCATAGTAGTACCATATGCTGATACGACTTAGGGTCAAAATTTATGCCCGAAAAAATAACTAGCGGCAATGGTGATTTACCAAAAGACATACCTTTAACACTTAAATCTATACTCTCCAATTGTTTTTTTGTTTGCTCAGGATCAAAAGACATTTTTGCAGAGAACACGCCATAATATAAAGGTGCAGCTTGTAAAAATCGGTCTACCATTGAGTCATTGGTAAAAGGAGTGGAATAGCGCAAAATATCTTCTGGTAGCCATACATCGACATGATTAACTCCCACTTGGTTATATTTTTTATTTAAAACCCCAAGAATTTGTATACCTCGCTCAAGGCGTTTATAGGAAAGTATTTTTCCTTTGATATTAGCATCACTTTTGAGTGTTTCTCGCCAAAACTTTTCAGTGATCCACGCACCAGACACTTTGTTATTTTTTAGCACGTCAATCGCTAAATTGTCAGCCATATTGGGTGAAAAAATAGCACTTCTGACATTGCTTAACTTTGCGTTATCAACCGAAAAGTTGAACTCTTTAAACACGAGCCATGACACATCTTCAACCATTGGTAGTGTTTTTAGCTGATCAAGCGCTTGTTTACTAACTGCACTTAAACGGTTATCTTCACTTAATCTACCTAATGTATACAAAGGCTTATTTGTATTGGTCCAGCTTGGGTTTTCATAAAAAAGCATGCTGCCTAAGCGCAACGCGATACTTAAAAGGGCGGCGGTTAAAGCAAATCCAAGTAATAATATAGCCAGTTTTAAATATTGCCCACGCCAACGTCGCCATTGTGTCAACAGCTCAAAGCCTAGATTACTTACCATCATAATCTATCCGTCCATCTAAAATTCTGATTCGGCGCTTGCAGCGTTGTGCAACGCTTTCATCGTGTGTAACGACTATGAGTGTGCTGCCTTTATCACATAGCGTATGTAATAACGCCATTACTTCATCACCCGTAGCTTGATCAAGGTTTCCCGTCGGTTCATCCGCTAATATCAGCGCAGGTTTATTTACCAGAGCCCTTGCAATGGCAACACGTTGCTGTTGGCCACCCGAAAGCTTATCTGGCGTGGTGGCGTGTTTGTCTAGTAACCCCACATCATTAAGCGCCTCTTTTGCACGGTCAATGTACTCACTAGATTTTATGGCTTTATTAAAGCGCATAGGCTGCACTACATTCTCCAGCACTGTCATACTGGCTATTAAATTAAAGTTTTGAAATATCCAGCCTATGTGGGCATTGCGCACCAAACTCTTTTGTTTACGGGTCAACGCTGTAATGTTTTCACTGCGCAGTAAATAGTCACCAGCCGTTGGTTCATCGAGTAAACCAATAATAGATAATAGAGTTGACTTACCACTACCAGAAGGGCCCAAAATAGCGATTGATTCACCATCATTGATTGTTAAATTAATGTCTTCCAATACAGGCTTGGCATTGGCTGAAAATGACTTTGATACTTGCTCTAACGTAATTAACTGCTCCACTGTGCGCTCCTTAGCTGGGGTTGTTGTTTTTATTGTTATACCTATTTTTATTTTTACATCGCTTTTATAATTCAGTTAAATCATTTGGAAGTGTGCTTAATACTAAATCCCCTTCATTTAACCCAGCTAAAATTTCAATATATTGCTCACCCTGTAAGCCTATTGTTACTTCTTTAGCAAAAATTTCTCCCTCTTCGTATATATATACATTTTGTGTTAGTTGACGAGGATTTAAATAAATGGGTTTGGCGATACGTAATGCGTTTGCTTTGTCTGCTACTAATACGTTGGCAGCAATAGATAAGTTACTGATTGCAGATGTAGGTACTTGCTGTATAAATGCAGCTTCTAGTTTTATTTGATTCGCCTCAATACTTGGAAACACCCGCACAACTTTTGCGTTATATAAAGTGCCTTTAATTTCAACCTTCACAGGCATGCCTATTTTTATAGTATCAGCTGCGCTTGCGGGGGCGAGTAATTCGGCATAAAGGCTATTTTTATCTGATAGCTTAGCCAGTACCGTTCCTTTACTCACGGCTTGCCCAACATCAATTTCATCAAGCAACTCTGTTAAAATACCACCTTGTGAGGTTTTTATTTCAAGATTTTGTACATCGCTGTATGTGAGGGCGAGCTGTTGTTTTTCAGATTCAAGGGTTAGGTCTAATGCTTTTTCCTCATACTCACGCGCCGTTAAAAAAGCTTTTTCACTGCGTTTTGTTAAATCTAATTTTAAGCGAATTTGTTCAAGCCGCGTTTTAGCTTTTAAAAAATCAAGCTCACTTAGTAGCTGCTGTTTATGTAATACATCTAAAGTGGCAATTTCTTGCTCTGCAAATTTTAGTTCGCTTTGCGCCATAGCAACGTCGTTAGCCAGTTGCGTTGCTTCACGCTGTAATTTAGCTAGTGCTGATACATGCATTGCTTGTGCTTTTTGCCAGTTTAATTTTGCTATATCGTATTGGCGTAATAACTGCGGGTTAGATAACGTAAGTACAACGGTATTGCTGGCTAAATGACTACCCGGCAGCACATTTAATTGGCTTATATGGCCATCAATTTGTGCCACTAAACTACTTGACACGCGGGGTTTTAACCGACCAAACACGGCAACTTGCTGCTGTACTGCACCTTTTTCTACCGCTGAATATTTGATTTCGTAAGCTTTATCACTAAATAATACCGTCAGCACAAGCCAAATTGTTGCCACTAATAACAATACACCCAAAGCAAACAGTAAAACAGTTCGCGATTTTATTAAGTTAGAATCTTGCTTTGGAATAGTTAACATTTATTGCCCTTTTAGCTACTAAGCACGCATGGCGCTAAAAAATTAAACACTATTGCGGGTTGAATCCTATTAATGGGATCTCAATTAAATACCACGGGATAGTTGCATGCTTTTGCAGAGTAAGTGCAGCACTTTTTCGTCTTTTATTGGCTTCGATTAATAATTTGGTAAAAGCTCCACCTTCTGAATACAGATAAGTGCCGTCTTTTGGGTCAGTTGGTGTATCAAAGTATAAATACACATAGTGGGCGTTTGCAGGTACTTGTATATTTGTAAAAGCGAGAAACTCTTCACGGGTGATATTAACGTTGAGTTGCTCATTGTTTAAGACACTTTTTAAATCAGGGGCGACTTTAATTGCTTCTTCATAACTGAGCCAATGCGTGTTGCGAATATCAAAAAGGTAGCCGGTTTGGTAAGTTGCGTAACCGCCAGCATTTAAAAAAAACTGTTCGAAGGTGTCAAAGCGCTTGGTAGTACCGCGTTGCCATTGTTCTAATTTATTATCTTGCGCAGTGAAGCTTTTCATTTCTTTCGTAAGCGGTGCATCTGCGTAGCTAGTTGTATGGGCAAAAAGTAAAGAGGCTAATAAAATTTTTAATGAGTATTTCATAATTTTTATGTCCTTATAAAAAGGGCCAATAGCGACAGCAAACTGCTACTGACTGAACTGCTGTTTTAGTTGCAATTTATATCGCAAGGGTTTTCTGATGTGCATGTTCTAGTACCACCACCAGGGGTTTGTACTACGCAGGCGAAATCTTTACCTTTCCAGCCACACGTACTATCACCACAAGCTGCATATACACTAATACTCACACTGCTTACGAATACACCAATAATTACTTTTTTGATAGTGTTAGTCATAATTTAATCTCCATATAAAATGTAAACCCTGAATTGGGTACTTTTTATGTTATCGAGATGTGTGCATTTTGTAAACATTATATTTACTTTTCTTTGTGAAAAATTATTTTGGTTTTTTAAATAAATTCGTTCTATTCGATGAGGTTTAAATTTTTGCGGCTTAAGCCCGATTAATGGGATCTCAATTAAATACCACGGGATAGTTGCATGCTTTTGCATGGTCAGTGCAAAGCGTTTACGTCGCTCATAGTTTTTTATTAATAGTTTTTCAACTGCAGGGTCGACAGAATATTGTTCAGCAAACATATACGTCTTTTTTTTGCGTCAACAGGTCTATCAAAATATAAATATACATAGAGGGTGTTTGTAGGTACTTGTATATTTGTAAAAGCGAGTAATTCTTCGGTGGTGATATTATTTGTATACTCTTGGTTAACTATTAGGTCTTTTAAATCAGGGGCAACTTTAATGGCCTCTTCGTAGCTGAGCCAGTTGTTGTTTTTGATATCAAATAAGTATCCAGCTCCTGTGTAAGCACGGCCTCCGGCATTTAAAAAAACTGTTCAAAGGTATCAAAGCGCTTGGTAGTGCCGAGTTGCCACTGTTCTACTTTATTGGCTTTATCAGTAAAGCGGATCATTTCTTCAGCGTCGTTAACCTCGGCAACACTGGTTGTATGGGAGAAAAACAGTGCAGTAAAGGCTAGTTTTAGAAGGTGTTTTATCATTTTAATCTCCATTTAAAATGTAAACCCCGAATTGGGTACTTTTTAAATTATCAAGCTGCTTTCATTTTGTAAACATAATATTTACTTTCTTTGTGAAAAATTATTTTGAGTTTTTTAAATAAATTCGTTCTATTCGATGAGGTTAAATTTTTGCGGCTTAAGCCCGATTAATGTGATCTCAATTAACTATCACGGGATAGTAACGCGTTTTTGCATGGTCAGAAGAAGAATTAACCAGACACCCATCTTAAACTTTGCACTTTTTGATGCCTAGATTCAATAGGTTAAATAAAGTGGGTGTCATCATAATTTGGTGTCCTGACATAAATTAAAAACTATTCGTAAAGAGACCCATTAATAAAAGATAAATCCTGAATCTGTATGGCAGATTTAGTTGCACAGTGTTGTTTGTTTTATTAAGGTGGCTGTCTAGTTTGTGTGATTTAGGTGGCTGTTTATTTTTTATGATTCTTAGTTTATTCAGCGCCTTAAGTAGAGGGAAATATGTTTTTTGAATCGTGGAGTGAAATAACGCGCATTGTCACCACAACCTTGATTATTTATCCCTTTTTAATCCTAGCGACGCATTTATTGGGTAAACGCTCATTTGCTAAAATGAACAACTTTGACTGGATAATCACTGTAGCGGTAGGCTCCATCTTAGGTTCTGCTATCTTATTGAAAGACGTAGTTATAGTTGAGGTTTTAGTCGCGGTTAGCCTGCTCCTCTTTTTACAATATCTACTCACTTGGATCAGCGCCCATTTTTCGACGTTCGACAAAGTAGTCAAAACCTCTCCGCAATTAGTTTTTTTCGACGGTGAATATATAGAGGCTGCTATGAAAGACACTCGACTCACCAGCACCGAAGTGGAAGGGAGTGTTCGAAAAGCCGGTTTTGGTGATTTAAGCACAGTCATGGCGGTGGTTTTCGAGGCCGACGGGGAATTAAGTATTGTGCCGAAAAGTGAAAAATATGATCAACTGATTATGAAGTTACGAAATCCCCGGGATTAATTGGACAATTTTTAGCGGCCGATGATTACCTTCAAGCCCTTAACTTAATTGGCATGACTTTTTTACTGTATCAGACACATTGCTCACCTACTAAATAAGCTTTGACGATTCATAAGTTATTAACTTATTTACCAAGCATGTTTTTACATATGTACCTTAAATCGATTTTTTAGTATTGTTAATGAACAATAACGTACCAGTAATTTATTTTTAGCTTAAACGGATTTTTATGACTATAAAAACAAAAATTACCAATCATGTATTGCTCTGCGCTTTACTACTATCACCAGTTATAAATGCTGTACAAGAGCCCATTCTACCTACTACACCTGAGCAGTGGCGCAGCATAACAGAGCGCGACATTAACGCGGCTTATAGTATTACCGCACAAAATCACCCTGGTATGTTTGATAGTAATAACCCAACTTTCCCTGATTTATTAAATCAAGCAAAAGCGGAGGCACTTACATTGTCGGCTCAAGCGAGTGGGCCGCAGGCGCATGTAGCGGCAATTGCGCGCTTTAGCACTATTTTACAAGATGGTCACGCTGGTGCGTTTTCAAGTGTAGATAGACCCGCGCGCCGCTGGCCGGGCTTTAGAGCTGTATGGCGAGGTGACGCGCTAAAAGTGTATTACAGCGAAACCAAAAATATTAGCAAAGGCGACGTTGTAAGCCAATGTGATGGGCAAAGCACTGATACCTTAATGCGTGAGAGAATATTTAAGTTTCATGGTGAAGTTGCACAACCTGGGCATTGGTGGCAGCAAGGTTGGCGGTTACTAATTGACGAGGGCAATCCATTTTTAACCCCTCTAAAAGAATGCGAATTTGTTAAAGCCAATGGCAATACCTATACACAAGTACTCAATTGGTCAGTAAGGCCTAAGTCAGCAAGCAGGCATTTAGAAAATGCTTATAACGGTGATGAACTCCCCATTGATTTAACGTGGCCTGATAAAAACATTGCTTGGATTGCTATGCCTAGCTTTTCATCAACAGATAAACAAACTGCTGCATACAATAAAGTGTTTGAAAAAATACAACAGCAGCGTAGCAAGTTACTTACTGCAAAAGCCGTGGTATTAGATTTGCGTCATAACCAAGGTGGCTCATCTTATTGGAGCTCACAAATAGCCAAAGAATTATGGGGTGAAAAGGTAGTAGAACAAAAAGCAAATGATAAATCTCAAAACACGCAAGTGTGGTGGAGAGCATCAAAAGATAATACTGACTATGTAGAGTCTTTATTTGGTGTTGTAAAAGATCAACCCGAAGTACTGAAAACGCTTAAAACCGTAGCTGCTGGTATGGCTTTATCACTTAAAAATGATGCTCCATTTTATGTAGAACAAGAAACTAATACGCTAATTAACATGCCGCAAAAGCCTTTAGCGAGTGACTTTAAAACCAAAGTGTTTGTTATAGTGCCGCCGCAGTGCGCCAGTGCTTGTTTAGATGCGCTTGATAAGTTTAAGCTTTTTGACAATACAACGTTATTTGGTGCACCAAGTAGCGCAGACTCGATGTATATGGAGGTACGTTTAGCTGATTTACCTTCAGGCTTCGGTAAAGTTGTAGTGCCAAATAAAGTATATGTAAATAGAGCTCGTGGAGCAGGAGATTTTTACAAGCCGGATGTTGCGTATAACGGCATTGATTGGACAACTAATGTGTTGCTTGAGCAGATTAAAAAATACTAGTTGATAATTATCTACTTTAAAATTAAGTAGTTTAGAAGTTGGAATAACATGAAATCAGATAAATTTTTTAAATGGGTATGGCATCTTAATGGGCTGGTTTTATTTAGTGGGCTTATAATTGCGATGTTGTTTGTTTTATTTCAACTTGCTTCTGTTATTTTTAAAGATCAAAACCTCATAAAACAAACAACATTAAATTTAGCTCAAGACGACAACAAAGAAGAAAACTGGCGCTTAGGTTATCCACATAAAATAAGTGGCACCGATTTTTATTTTATTGCACTTGAGTCCGAAAAACTGTTTGTAGAAAAAAGTGAAGTACTGGGGATGTATAGTGAGTTTGGCGGAAGTAGCTATAAACCAACTAGATCAAAAAACGTTCTCTTCATTAATAGCATTACTAATAACTCTGTTTGGTTATTTAAATCTATAGATCAGTTGATTATAGATATAATGCCACTTGTAGATGATGAGTTTAATGAAAGATCAGCCACCCGTATTATCTCTTATGAGGTAATAAATAGTGATACTAATTTAGATAATAAACTGGATAATACCGACAATCGGACCTTTGCTTTAAGTAAAGTTGATGGCTCTAATTACACTGAAATTATTACAGATTATAATCGTATAATTGAATCAGGTTTAAATTCTGACGGTGAGCTTTTTGTTATTTTTATTAATAATAATGTGGTTTATTCAATGCTTGTGGATTTAATTACATTTGAGATATTAAGTAAGAAACCTTTACCAAAGGTCGGAGGTTAACTGCTCATTACTGGTAAATAGCTAAGAGTTAAGACAATAAAAAACCGCTCAGTGAGCGGTTTTTTGCATTTTTTACTAAAGGAAATTTAGTTAGAACGTGTAACGAGCACCAATTGAGTAACGAGGACCGTATTGATTAGCAAATAAGAACTGCTCTTCGTAACGTCCGTAACCTTCTTCGGTTGCATTGTTTAAGTTTATGCCATCAAAAAATACCGTTACGTTTTCGTTTACATCGTAGTTAACGCTCATATCCCATTGGCCATACGCTTTAGCATATTGCGGAGGCGCATCAGCTGAACCTTGCGCTTGGCCAACACCAATTAGGTATGAGTCGCGCCACGCGTAAGTAATTTTAACGGATAGGCCGTCTTTTTCGTAAAAGCCTTGGAAGTTAGCAGAGTCACTTAAGCCCGTAAGCGGTGCTTGTTGATCTAGGCTTTCGCTATCAAATTCTACGTCGCCATCTACAAATGTTGCGTTAACACCAATACCAAAACCGGTTTCACCAATTAAGTGCTGAACAGCTACTTCAAAACCATCTACCGATTTACTGTCGGTGTTTTGTGGCTGGCTAATATTCCATGTAATTAGCGGATCGTCGCTGCTTGGTTCAATCACGCCATTTGCATTACCATAACCGCTGGCAATCATTTGTGCAAAAATAGCGTCGGTTGTTGCTTGCTCACCACGTGATTCAATATCGCTTACGGCTTGTAAGTAACGAGGGCCGTTTAAAATATCATACAAGCCATCAATAGTGGTTTGCGTAATGGTGGTTTGAATAAAGTTATCAACATCTTTTTTAAAGTAACCAACAGACGCGTAGCTGCCTTCTGCGTAGTAATACTCAAGTGATAAATCAAGGTTTGTTGATTCAAACGGCAATAAGTTTGTATTACCTTGGCTACCTGTACGAGAACCTGGTTTTGGGCTGCCTGTTAAACTACGACCACCGGCTAAATTACCTAGTGGTGCACGCGACATTGTTTTACCCCAAGATACGCGGGCTACTACGTCTTCAGTTAAATCAACACTTACGTCGATTGAAGGCAGTAAAACATCGTAATCACCTTGTTGCTCTAAGAAGTTATCATCGCCGCCAGCAGCGTATTGCATGATCCACTCTGAAGCGCTGATCCAATTAACTTGATCTTCAACGCGTTGGCGCACAGTACTTGTTACGTCTGTTTGCTCATAGCGTAGGCCTGCATTTACTTTTACGTAGTAGTTACTTACGTCAAATTCCCAGCTTGATTGAACATAAAAGCTATTAGTGATTTCTTCTACGTAGCTCTCGCTATCTATTCCGTCTGCGTATGCATTAGCTGTATATGCATCGCCACCCGTTACATCAGCCGTTAAATACGCAATTTGGCGCGCAACAGCTTCGTCAAAGTCATAGGTATAGTAGTAACCAGGTTGTAAGTCGCTGCCGCCGCCATCAAACTGATCTAAAAGGCCTGATGTGTCGTTGCGGGTAAACATACTATCTGGGAATATTTCTGTATATGATGGGTTAAAGCCTGGACCACCTACTAAACCACTCCACGCGGTGTAACCACCGGTGTTTTGTTCTGTACGTGATGCGCCAAATTTAACTTTAACTAAACCAATGTCATAGCTTTCGTTATACCATGTTGTATGTAGCTGTAATTGTTCAATGTTTGATTCACCTGGTGAATGAATAAACTGACTAAAGTTTGAATCAATTTCGCCAGGCGTTAATTCACTTGTGCCATTTAACCAATTAACTTGTGCACTGGGTACTTCGCCCGTACGGTAATCATAAATCTTATTAGCTAGCTGATCAGAACCTAAAATTACTTGGCCGGCACTTCCCAGCCCGTCATCGGCGCCGTTATCAGTTTCGTTTTTAGAGTCGTGGTAATCAAGCTCTACGTGCCACGTGTCGCTAATTTCCCAATCTAGGTTTAAACCAAGAGAGCGGGCTTTTACTTCTGTAGTGCCTTTATTAGCTGTGAATGACGCGTCATTACCGCTAATGTCTGCATATACTGCAGTGCCATTTTCATCTAGTTCGTAGCCATTAATATTGCTACCAAAGTCGTTCCAAATACCCCAACCAATACTCTGAGAACCTGTAACTGCTTTACTTGCAGTGTAATCGAGTGTGGCTACAAAGCCATCTACCGGTGCAAACTGAAAAGTAACTTGTCCGTTTGTACGTTCACGTTCTACATCTTCAATAGAGTAGTTCATGTCTTTAGGGAAGTAGTAGTTACCTGCAGAATCTGTGCGGTTATCAACGACGTTGCTGCTATCTAATTCAGGTAAGTCTACGTTTGCCTGCCAGCCTTGAATATTGGCACTTTGTTTTTGAAAGTCACGCTCTTGGTGCGAAAATGAAAAACCGAAACCAAAAGTGTCATCTACAAAGGTATTGCTGTAAACAGTAGAAAACTCTGGTGTTACGTCATCGCCAGCTTCGTTTGACGAGTCGTGGTTTGCTTTAACGGTTGCCGAAAAATTTTGACCCGGCTTTTGAAAAGGGCGCGCAGTAGAAATATTAACCGTTGCACCTAAGCCACCGCTTGGCACGTCTGCTCGAGCTGTTTTAAATACTTCAAGCGCACTTACGCCTTCAGAGGCAACGTTTTCAAGGTTATACGAGCGTGTATAACCTGTGCCCGGCATTTGGCGGCCATTTAAGGTAATCAAGTTAAACTCAGGACCAAAACCACGTACTGTAATTTGGCTACCTTCACCGTTAGCGCGGCTTACCGATACACCGGTAATACGCTGTAATGATTCTGCTAAGTTTGTATCTGGGAATTTACCCATTTCTTCAGACGAGATAGCATCTACAATACCCGAAGAGTCGCGTTTCATATCCATAGAACGAATAAGTGAACCACGAATACCTTTTACTTCAATAACTTCTACATCAGATGAAACGCTTGTTTCTGTTTCTGCTTCTGCCGCAATAGCTGTGTTTAATGTGCTCGCAGCAATGATGAGAGACACAGAAGCCGCAAGTTGGCTCTTTTTAAAATTGAATGTGTTCATAATAGCTCTGCTTTATAAAATGTTGTTGTGTAGCAATAGGCGCTAAGCGCCTATTGGTGTGTGTTTTATGGATTCGCAATAATCACGTTGTCTATACGGTAAAGCGCGCCATCGCCCATGTCCCAGCTAGGAAAAACCATAATTACGTTTAATGCGCTAATGTCTAAGCCGGCATCAAATAATTGCTGAAGAGGGAAGGTGTATGTTTGCCATTCGCCCGTTACAGGTACTTGGCCTTCAACACTGCTAGATAAAGCAAGCTCTACGGCACTCGATGTACCAATTGATTCAATTTTAAATAGCCATTGTGCGTCAATATCTGAAGGGGCTGATACAACTTTCATATCAAATTGAACTACACCATTTTCAAGTATTGCAGAGGCATCGAACGATACGTCTTCATCAGCAATAAAGCCCATTACTGTAGCAGTAGAACCAATGCTAAATTGCGCTACTGCGCCATGCGCGTCATCATCGGTTTCTGTTGTTGGTGTAGAGCCACCACAACAATCCCAAATACTCCACTGATCGGCAGCTGCATCTTTAAATACAGTAAGCTCACCCGTTGCAGCTGGCGCTGCATTTGGATTATAAATTTTAACGTTATCTACACGGTAAACAGAGCCTTCACCTGCACCCCATGCTGGGAAAATCATTAGTACATCTATAGTACTTACATCTAAGCCAGCAGCTGCAAGATCAGACAGCTTAAACGTATATGTTTGCCACTCGCCAGTAACTGGCGCTACGCCTTCAACACTTGCCGTTAATTCAAGCTCTACTGCAGAGTCACCTTCGTTTGACTCAACTTTAAACAACCACGGTGTAGTTGGGTCACTCGGTGCAGACGTTACTTTTAAATCAAATTGAATAACGCCTTCATCTAAAATGCTACTAGCATCAAACGATTCACCTGCGCCACCTGACGATGTGCGGCTATTAAAGCCCATTACAGTAGGCTCTGCACCAATGCTAAATTCTGCGGTTAAACCATGCTCTTCATCATCCATAGTTTCAACAGGGGTTGAGCCACCACAACAATCCCACATTGGCCATGCTAGATTTTGCTCATCAGTAAAAATAGTAAGCTCAGGTGATACGCCTAAGTTATCTTGAGTAATCTCAACATCGTCAATTAAATAAACAGCGCCTTCACCTGCGCCCCATGCTGGAAACACCATGATCACATCAATTGCACTAATATCTAAATTTGCAGCATCTAGATCTTTTAATAAAAATGTATAAGTTTGCCATTGGCCAACAACAGGACTTACGTCTTCAATGCTATCTGTAATCGGCATTTCTAATGCGCTAGAACCTTCATTACTTTCAAGTTTTACAAGCCAAGCTGCATCAGCAGTGCTTGGTGCATTTGTTACTTTCATTTTAAAACGAACGTAACCTTCATCCAGCATTGGAGAAGCATCAAACGGGCTAGCTTTTCCTGCTTCGTCAGTAATAAAAATCTCACGGCTAATAAAGCCCATTACAGTGGGTTCTGCACCTACTACAAATTCAACTACATCACCTTGGGTTTCATCTGCAACAATAGCGGGAGTAGATCCTCCACAACAATCCCATGCAGGCCAATTTGGATTAAATGACTCACCAAAAATAGTCAGTGGTGTTGCAATGCCTGTCGAAGGTGGGCTAGGAATTGGTGCATCGCCTTCAAGCAAAGCATCGTCTAGGCTATTGTAACCCGGGCGAATAGTTTCACAGCCTTTACCTGTTTCAGGGTTTGATGCACATTGATAAACGCGTACGTAATCAATAGCAAAGGTTTGGCCGTTTTCAAATGCGCTAGCATCTACACCTAAATCATTTACGTTTTCAGGCCAGTCACCGCCTACTGCTAGGTTTAGCAATAAGTGAAAATCTTTATCAAATGGTGCGCTATCCCAGTGAGTTTCAAGCTCGCCAGAACCTTGCTCAAAATATTCTGCAAACCAGCCACGGTGTTTTAGACCTACAGCCTCGTCACTTGCATTAGTACGAACTTCTGATTGACGCTGAGTTGCATAAAGGTAACCGTCTACGTACCAGCGAATTTCACCTTCTTGCCATTCAACAGCATACGTGTGGAAATCATCTGCCGGGTTAGTATTTTCAGGGAATTTAAATTCTTTGCCCGTAGAGCTGTTATCTGGCCACGCGCGTCCGTAATGAAGTGTGCCGTGGATGCTTGACTCTATTCCACCGTCTTCATCCGGTGTTTTAAGATTTACTGATTCTAAAACATCTATTTCGCCAGAACGAGGCCAAGTGCCGTAAACTTCATCTGTTGGCAGCATCCAAAATGCTGGCCAGCTACCTTGTCCTGATGGAAGTTTGGCGCGCACTTCAAAGCGACCATACGTAAAGTCAGCGTTGTAACGCGTATTTAAGCGCGCTGAAGTGTAAGGTTTTTCTGCACCTTCTTCAGCGGGTAGGGCAACAATGTTTAACACACCGTCTGCAATAAATGCATTTTGCTCGCTGTCGGTGTAACACTGTTTCTCGTTGTTACCACCGCCATTGCAGTTTAATTCATAGTTCCATTTGTTTGTATCAATGGCTGAGCCTTCAAACTCGTCGCTCCAAACCATTTGCCAATCTGATACTGGTTCAGAGGCATCTACATTTTCAAAATTTGATTTAGTGGCAGAGTCGCCACCACAGCCAGCTAACGTAACTAAAGAGATAGCGGCAAGTAAACGTGTAATGTGCGTTGTTTCAATGTTCATAACTGAACCCCGGTTTCAACAGATTATTGTCAGATTAATTGTTTTTTGAGCTTTGTTTTTTCGTGCTGTAAGCGCTTACATTTTGATATGTGTTTTGTAAGCGCTTACAAATGATATTGTGGAGTACGCAAATGGTCAACATATTTGTTTATTTTATTTACAATTAGTTTACGGTAAGACCAGTTTACCAATTTGAGACTGTACATAAATTGCATTTTATACAAATGGTTACGTTGTTTGTGTTTTTTGATGGGAGCAAGAACGGAATATTTTTTACGTCAAAAAGTAGGAAAGGACTTAACAATTAAAAGGTTAGTGACAGGTATATTTATAGTATTTAAAGAGTATTTTGTTTATACCAATCTACATAACAGCAATTTTAAGTCGATTGGTATTGTATGGGACGAAATATATTTGTTTTTACTTGTTTTTAAAAGGCATTGAAAGTAATCCCCAAAGTGATGCATTTTGCTTTTGGTTGGGGTACTCTTTTAAGCCAATATTTATATCTGCGTCGGTTTTTTTTGCTTTATCTTTGTAGCTACCAAATAGTTTATCCCACCAAATTACACTAAAACCATAGTTTGAGTTAGTTTCGCTAACAACTTGGCTATGGTGAATTCGATGCAATATTTGCGTCATTAATATTAAACGCAGTGGCTTTTCAATGGCTTTAGGTAAGCGTATATTTGCATGATTAAATAGTGCTAAACCATTAAGTGCTATTTCAAAAATAAGTACCGCAATAGCAGGTACGCCAAGAGCAGTTACTGCAATGAGTTTTATAAGTATACTCAGCACAATTTCGATAGGGTGAAACCGAAGACCTGTGCTGGTGTCTACATGGGCATCGGCATGATGTACGCGGTGCAAGCGCCATAAAATAGGCACTTGATGAAATAATCTATGTTGCCAATAAATTAATATATCGAGTAAAAGTATGCTCAATATAATAATTAAACTGCTTGGTAGGGCTATTTGATTAAATAAGCCAATGCCGTGCTCTTGATTGTAAAGTGCTACAGCGGTTAACCCAATGGGGACCACTAAGCGCGCAATAACTGATGATGCAAACACTAACCCAAAGTTAGCAAACCAGCGTGTGCTGCTTTTAATGGGTGATTGTCGTGCTGGTTTTTGCCATTCAAGCAGCATCATTATAATTAAAATGCTAAAAAAGCAGCCGAGTCGCCACCATATTTCATTATTCATTTATTACCTCAGAATTTGCACTGCTAAGCGAATCTTCAGCTGCTTTATCAGCATCGGCTTCTTGTTGCTTAAGGGTGTGATAACCGCCATGTGTACGGGTAAAAATGGTTATGCCACACGCAATAGCAAAAATGCTTGCCATAACCGCAAAGTGCTGCGGCCAAATACAAAATGCAATAAATAGCGCTATTGTTTCAGTGCCTTCGGTTAAGCCATTTAAGTAGTAAAAGCTTTTGTATTTAAACTGCGGTTTTTCGAGTTTAAATTTTTCGGCGGCAATCGCAAAAGCTAAAAAGCTGGAGCCTGTGCCAATAAAAGTAGCAAGTAATATCGAGCCCGCTATCGCGTTTTGCTCAGGGTTTGCCAAAATAAAGCCAAGCGGAATAGCCGCGTAAAATAAAAAGTCGAGTGTGATATCTAAAAAGCCACCCGCGCTTGAACTTTGGTTTGCATAGCGTGCTAATGCGCCATCAAGTCCATCTAAAATTCTATTTAAAGCAATGGCAACTAATGCGCCGTACCACATTTCAAACGCCAGTAATGGCACGGCTAATAAGCCAACTAAAAAGCCTACCACGGTGAGCTGATCGGCAGTTATGCCGCGTTTATGCATAATCATAACCACAGGTGTTAAAAGTGGCTTAATTACAGGGGTGATAAATTTGTCTAGCATGTTTTTTGCCTTATGCGTATTAAAGCTATGTATTAAAGTGCGCTACTTAAAGTAATGAGTTTGCCATTTGCAGCGTCGGCATCGCTATGGTCGTGAGTTACCATAATTGCAGGTAGCTTATGATCGCGTATTTGGCTAAACACGAGTTCGCGTGTATCAACACGCAGTTGGGTGTCGAGTTTGCTAAAGGGTTCGTCGAGTAAAATGGCTTTAGGTTCACTCAGCAGCATACGTAATAATGCAACACGGGCCTGTTGCCCGCCCGATAAGTTATCGGGATGACGATTACCCATGTCTTTAAGACCTACTTGCTCAAGTGCGTGTTCTATTTTTTCAAGGCGTTGTTTTTTATTACCTTTGGGCATTGCAAAGGCAATGTTACCAGCAACAGTTAAATGCGAAAACAATAAAGCGTCTTGATAAAGCACTCCAATATGGCGCAAGTGTGGAGGGGTGTTATCGATATTTTGACCATTAAGCCACACTTCACCATTGGCCTTAAAGCTACTTGGTAAAGTACCCGTAAGCCAATTTAATAAGCTTGATTTACCACTGCCTGATGGGCCCATAATAGTCAGAATTTCACCGCCATTAACTTGCTCGTTTAAGCTAAGTAACAGCTCATTTTGGCGATAAAGCTGACAATTTTTAATCTGTAACGATGACTGCATTAAAAAACCTTAACCCTGATAGTGTTAAACATGGGTGCTTTAAATATGTGCATGTTTAAACACGTGCACTTTTGAAAAAATATTTAGGTAAACCCCATGCCAGTATAAATCCAATAAGCGGCAACGCCATTTGCATAATAGCGTACACGGCACTGGTGCGTCTGCTTGCGCCATTGGCAAGCGTAACGGCTTCGGTTGTTATTGTGGCTATGCGCCCGCCGCCAGCTAAAAGCGTGGGGAGGTATTGTCCAAAACTAATTGCTAAGCCCAGTGCGGCTGCAATTAAAATAGGGGCAAACAACTGAGGTAGTTTTACTTTAAAAAACACCTTGCATGGTGCTGCGCCTAGGCTTGCTGCAACATGAGCAAAACGAGGATCTAAGCGCCTATAACTGCTCGCAAGTGACAAAAACACATAAGGCAACACAAACAGTAAATGCGTAAGTACCACATTAAAAAATGCGGCTTGGTTATTTACCAACTGTTGTATCCATACTAGCCCAAACAAAAAGGCAATACTGGGTACTAATAACGGTAAGTAAATAATTAAACTGGTAAAACGAGAAATAGGTTTGTCACTCAACTGCTCTGATTCTAAACACAATAAAGTAAGAATAATGGCAAATAGTGTGGTTACTAAACCGATTGCTAGCGTATTAAAAAGCGGGCTGCCCATTTGCATTAGCGCACTTTTAAAATGCAGTAGCGTAAATTGCTCAGGCATTGCATCTGGAAAACGCCAAAAACCTGCAACCGACCACATAACTAGACCAATAAGTGACAACAGTATAAAGCTAATTACTAATGTGGTGAGTACTACCGTTATTTTTTGCCAATAAAATCCACCGTATTCGCGCACCCCATTAGTGAGCGAGTCGCTAAATAATACTTTTACGGCTTTTTCTCCGCCAAGCCAAAGCGCTAATAACCCGCCTGTAACAGCCAGTTGTAATAAAGCACCTGCTGAGGCTTTAATACGCAGGTTTAAATCAACATCGTTAAACCAATGCATTATTGCAACGGCCAACGTGGGTGGTGTATTTGGGCCTAATATAAGAGGCATTTCTACACTTGCGCTTGCATAGGCAAGCACTGCTAAAAGCGGCAAGCGCAGTAGCGGATAAAGACTTGGCAGTATTACTTTAAAAAAGGCGGTCATTGGACAATAACCTAAGTTAAGCGCGACTTTGTGTTGTTGGCGTAATTTTTTGCCAAGCTCAGGTTGAGCAAGTACGCCCAGTGCCATTAATAATAAAAAGGGAAGCTCTTTTAGTGTTAAGCCTAAAATAATACTAATACCGAACGAATCATGCGGAAACATGCCGTTTGGCGCAAGTTCCCAGCCGCTTAACCAAGGCGATATTAAGCGTGAAATCATACCTGAAGGGGCAATTAAAAACCCTACTGCAATAGCCGCGGCGGCATGAGGTATCACTAATATAGGGCTCAATAAACGCTGAATTCGGTTAAGCCACGGGCTATTAAAAAACGCAGCTAAAATCATTAAGGTAATGATAAATGCAAGCAGAGTACTTATTAAGCCCGTTGCAACGCTTAAGGTAACCATTTGAGTAAGGCCAGGTGTTTGCCAAAGGGCATTAAAACCTTGCAAGCTAAACGTTGTTTGCTCAAGTACGGGCGCATAACCAAAGGCAGGCAGCAATACGCTAATTAAGCCACCAAGTACGGGTAGTATAAGTAAAGCGAGTAAAAATCGCGGGCTAAATTTTACAATGCGCGTAAACATATCGGTGCTGCACTGCGTTGTTGCTTTGGTATTTACTGGTACACTTTTTGAAATAACGCTCATTGGCTTACTCCATAACGGGTTTGCCAACCTTGCATAATGGCGTTTACCCAGCTTGGATGAGGTTCGCTCAATGTGCGTTTAATACTGTTTAAAGGCAGTGCACTTGGATGCGGTTTAGCTGTTTTAAATAAGGCTTGCTGTTCAGGCGTTAACGTTGATTGAATAAGTACGCTTTTATCGCCCCATATATGCGCTTTTTGCTTTTGAGCTTGCGCTTCAGGGCTGAGTAAAAAATTAGCCACTAATTGCGCACTTTGCTGGTGGCTTGCATTGTAAGGGATTGCCACAAAATGGGTATTACTTAAACTGCCATCACTCATTGCGTAACTGCGAATGCTGTTTGGTAAATCATAGCGTTTTACAGCTGCCGGTACTTCAGGTGCTGAAAAAGTAAAGGCTAAACTCAACTCTGTATCGTCTACTAAGCGGCGCATTTGAGCACCACTTTGCATAAAATGAGTGCCACCACGCCAAAGAGTTGGGTGTAGTTTATCTAAAAAGTCCCATAACGGATTTAGCACTTGTGCAGTATTTAAAGCGGTAGCTGGTTGGTTTAACTGCGCTTTAATGTTTTCGCTGCTTTGCTGATGCAGTACAACTAAGGCGTATTTTAAAAAGCTCATACCTAAAAAGTCAGGCGGCTTTGGGTAACTAAAGCGACCAGGGTTTTGTGCGCTCCAGTTTAATAATTCGTTTAATGTCGTCGGCAATTTATTGTTTGCATTACCATTTATTGCAATGCTGTCGTAATAAAACGTAAGTGACGCTTGCCCCCATGGAGCCTCCATCCCATTGGTAGGTAAACCAAAATCAAAGGTTACAGCAGGGTTATTAGCCGGATCGGTTAATGCAAAGTAGGGAAGTTTACTCGCCCATTGCTTTAAAAGCAGAGAGTGCTCACTCATGGTGGCAAAGTTAGCCCCGTTGATCCACATTAAATCTACGCTGCCTTGGTTGCTATTGTTTGCTGATTTTTCGGCAAGTACACGGCTTACTGCTTCGCTGGTGTCGCTTAATTTTACATGTACCAGGTTAATGTTGTACTTAGTTTTAACTTGCTGCGCTGCCCATTGAATATAAGCATTTATTTGCGCGTCGCCACCCCATGCATAAAAGTATACATCTTGATTGCTACCAAGTGCTTGAACTTGTTGCCAGCGAGATCCCTGTTGTGTGTTTATTACTAAATTACTTTTACTATTTGAGTTAATAACGGTATTAGCAAACACAGAGCTTGAAAAAGCAGCTAAATTTGCGATTGCACAAACGCAAAACGCGACACAGCAAAAGCTGTATCGCGCCAGTGTTTGCCAAAACTTAATGGCGAACATTTAAATCCCAGTTGTAGTCTAAAAATTTAACTTTCATGTCATCATTTTTAAGTACTTTTTGCTGAGCGGGTATCAGTTTAAGTGCATCGCTGTATTGCAAGAAAAACTGCTGTAGCGTGTTTGTACCTCTAAAGCCTTTTTCAAAGTCATCGCCGTACCACTTAAATATTGAAGACACGCTTAGCGTATTTTCTTGAGCCATATTACGTGTCATATCTGATAAAAAGCGCACTGTTTGCTCTTGCAATTGGCTCTCTAAATTAGTGGCTGTATACGCTTCTTCTCGAAGCGCTGGGCAACCAATACTCGCGCAATTTACTGCAAAGTGAATGCGTGGGTCGTTGTATTTACCGCTGCCACGTATTAAACCATGTTCTATATCATCAAGGCTGCGAGTTTTGCCAAGTAATGGCACAAACTCTTTACTCCATGGTGAGCTAAAAAAGCTCCCTAAGTCTTTAATTGACTTGAGATCAGGGTACTTAGTTAAAATGAGCTCAACAGTCCACGCATTATAAGCATTGATTAAAAAAGCGAGTTGCTTAGGCTTTTCCCATGCGTCAAATTCGCTTTGTGTTACAGCCGTTAACGAATCTAAATACGTTTTTAGCTGTGCATGCTCACGTTTTATGGCAGCGTAATCAACCTCAGTACTGTGATTATGGTTAATAGCGACAACATGCTTATTTAACAATGCATTCCAGCTATCGTGCATGTTTTGGGCTTGGGCCGAAAATGATGTTGCAAACGATGTTACAACTAAAGCCGAACCAAGTAGCAATGCTTTTAGAGGTGTTTTAAACATAATTAACCTCGACGCCAAGTGTGGTATTTTTCAAGCAAGTTAAGCACTTTTTCAGGTGCATGAGCGCGTTTCCACTCACCTGCTGCGTATTTGTTACCTTCAGCCCAAGTAGGGTAGCTGTGTATAGTACCGAGTATTTTGTTAAGACCTAAGCCGTGTTTCATTGCCAGTACAAACTCAGCAATTAAATCGCCAGCGTGTTCAGATACCACGGTAACGCCCAATATTTTATCTTTGCCTTTGGGTGTAATCACTTTAATAAAGCCTTTTGTAGCGCTGTCGGTAATTGCACGGTCTAGCTCTTCAAATTCAAAGCGAGTAATTTCGTAATCTATGCCTTTGTCTTTTGCGTCTTGCTCGTTTAAGCCAACACGTGCTACTTCTGGGTCAATAAATGTAGTCCACGGAATAACACGGTAATCTACTTTAAACTTTTTAAGGTGACCAAATAAGCCATTTACAGCTGCGTACCAACCCTGATGGGCTGCCACGTGTGTAAATTGGTATGGACCTACAATATCGCCTGCTGCAAAAATATTAGGGTACAGTGTTTCAAGGTACTCGTTAGTTACTACTGTGCGGTTTGTTTCTATGCCTAGCTCTTCAAGACCGTAACCTTTAAGGCGCGCACTTCTACCAACGGCACATAATAGCTCGTCATATTCAATATCTATTTCTTTGTCGTTATGTTTAACAACAATATATTTTTTACCATCGCGTGTTTCACAACGAAGTGCTTGGTGCGATGTTAAAATATTAACGCCACTTTCGGTTAACGCTTCGTGAGCAAAAGTAGACACTTCAAGGTCTTCTTTGATCATGATGCGTTCGCTCATTTCAATTTGCGTAACACTTGAACCTAAACGTGCAAAGCTTTGTGCTAATTCGCTACCAATTGGACCGCCACCTAGTACTACAAGTTTTTTAGGTGCCTCATCTAGCTCTGCAAATTTATTCCACAATGTATCGCTTGTTACATAACCTGTTTCTTCAATACCAGGTAGTGGCGGTACAAATGGGCGTGCGCCAGTGGCAATCACAATAGTACGGGCAGTGAGTGTTTGCGTGCCACCGTCGTTAAGTTTAATTTCTACAGTCCACGGGTCTATTAATTTACCGTAACCTTTTACTACATCTACGCCTAAGTCGGTGTAGCGCTCAACACTGTCGTGTGGTGCTACATCGGCAATTACTTTATGTACACGTGCCATTACTTTTTTGAACGAAAACTGCGGTGTGGCGTTTTCTAGACCGTAGTTTTCACCGTGGCGAATTTGCTCTGCAATTTTAGCGCTTTTAATTACTGCTTTACTTGGAACACAACCATAGTTTAAACAGTCGCCGCCCATTTCGCCCGCTTCAATAAGGGTTACTTTTGCTTTAACAGCAGCGGCTATATAACTTGTTACCAAACCACCTGCGCCTGCGCCAATAACAATCATGTTACGGTCGAATTTTTTAGGCTTAGTGTAGTTTTTGTATACGCGACGTTTTTTAAACACGTTTAAGATTCCTTTAGCAATGAATGGGAAAATGCCCAATAAAGCGAATGATAAGATTAAGTTGAATGATAAAATTCCAGATAAGCTATCTATTTGAGCCAGTTGCGTACCTGCGTTAACAAATACAAATGTACCGGCTAGCATACCTGCTTGGCTTACCCAGTAATAAGTCCATGACTTTATTGAGGTAACACCCATTAGTAAATTGATTAAAAAGAACGGAAACACCGGCACTAAACGAAGGGTAAATAAGTAAAATCCACCTTCTTTTTCAACGCCTGCATCAATTGCGGCTAAGCGCTCAGGAAAACGTTGTTTAATAGTGTCGCGTAGTAAGTAACGCGATACTAAAAAGGCAAGTGTTGCGCCAATAGTTGAGGCAAAAGATGCAACCAATAAGCCTTCAACTAAGCCAAATAATGCACCTGCTGCAAGTGTCAAAATAGCCGCGCCCGGTAAAGAGAGAGCAGTTACAACTACGTATAGTAAAAAGAACCCACCAATAACCAACAACGGTGACTGCTCTTTGTAATCGCTAAACTGATCCATTGACCCTTTTAAACCATCAAGCGTAAGTAGTTGGTGTAAGTCAAAATGAAAGAACAGGCCGACGGCGGCCGCTGCAATCAATAATAAAAATATTTTTTTAATCATGTTCTCTCTCTTAAAAACTATGCGTAAGGGTTAACTTGGCGTTAATTGGCAACTCAGGAAAAGCTAAAGTTGCACCAAAGTAACCGCCTTCAAATACTGGGCGCCAGTTTTTTTGATTCGTTACGTTGTTCACATCTAATCGTAACTTGGTACTAGGCGTAAAAGCATAGCTAGTATTTACGTTTAGTGTGTACTGATCACGAATTTTTACTGTCGCCAAAAAGTCTAGTGGGTAACTCTTTGTATATAGACCTGAAAAACCCGTTTGCCATTTCGAATTAATTGAATAATTTCCGTTAAAGCTGAACGATTGCTCAGGGATACCCTGTACACGGGTGTTTGAAGGTGCAAAAGCGGTAAAGCTAGGTGCGCCAACACTGGTACCTTCAATAATATCTGGACGTGAGTTGTCAAATGCATCAGCGACTTGAGCTGAATCTTGGCTACTTGCAGAATTATCGTAGCGAGCATCAATATAGCTGTAGCCAGCACTTAGCCAATAAGGGTAAGCATCATAAAATACTTGGCTTTCAAAGCCGGTAGTACGAATGCCGGTATTACTACCATCACGGTTACGTAAACTACGACGTTGGCTAAACACTGCACCATCGGCGTACCAATCACTATCGGTTGGTGCGTATTTTAAACCAAATTCAACTAAGGTATTTTCGGTTGAAAAGTTTTGTGCGCTAATCGTGTTGTCGCCACCAAGAGACGTGCCGCCAGCCATGCTATTTGATGTGGCTTCGTTGTAACTTGCTGCACCATAAGTGGTGTAATCACCGTTTAATCGGTAGTTAAAGCTTATTTGCCCAGAATGTAGCTTATCGTTAATGCTATCGCGAGCTGCAATTTCACCCTCTGGTGCTATTGGGTCGTGCGCGTCTACATCATAAAAATCAATGCGGTAGCCAACACTTGTATGAAACTTATCTGTCCAATCAGAATCTTGCTGAATAGCAAAGCCTGTTTGCCATGAGCGCGAATCGGTAGTGTCTGATAAGTTAAAGTCGCCACTGCCGTCATTATTAATATCATATTGACCACCAGGGGATACAAATATACCTGGGCTAATTTCAATTAAACGCGCTTGTTGTACATCAGTTAAAGGAATGCGGCGATTTGAAATTGGGCCTGTTAAATCAATAGGTAAATCGGCTTCTGTTGTAAATTGGCTGTAGCCTAATACGCGGTTATAACGCACATCAAATGCAAAAATTGTTTGCTGATCGCTATTCCAAAGATAGGTAAGCTCGGTACGGTTTTGCGCGGTATCGGCACCATCTATAATTTCAACAAAGCTATTTTGTGCAATTTCTTCGCGTTGTAAGTGCTGAAAATACGTGATGTTTTTAATGGATGCGTTGTTGGAAAGTTCACGCTTATAAATGCTGTGTAGTAAATAAGTAGTGGCTTCGTTCTGATTATCAGGATCGGTAAGTACTGTACTACGGTCTATTTTTACTTGCCCAGTTGGTGAGATTATTGAACCTGCTGCTGGTACGGTACTGCCGTTTGCTTGCACGCCTTGGCCGGTAATATAAAGGCCATTATCTATTAGCGCTTGAGTAGGGCGGTTAATGCCTGCGTTATCGGTAAATTCAACTTGGTATAACTCAAAGTTAATATCCCAGCTGCTCTTGTCATCGGGTAATACGCGTAATGATGCAAATAAGCTGTCGCTTTTCGTGCCTGAAAAGTCGTAGTAACTGCCGTTATCTATGTGCTCAGCGCTTACTCTAAATCCTACTTTATCTTTTATAATGGGTGCACTGTAATCCACTAAAACACTGTACTGATCCCATCGGCCTGCAGATACAGTTGCTTTACCTTTACTTTCGTCAGTTGATGCTTTTTTAGAATGTAAGTTTACAAAACCACCGTTGCGTTGGCTTGAGCCAAATAATACCGGTGGCGCGCCTTTTACCACGTCTATCTGTTCTATAGAGTTGAACGATAAGGGCACACCAAAGCCATTATTACCAGCTTGGCGGCGTGTACCATCTTGGAAAAGCTCACCTAATTGCCCACGAATAGTAGGTAAACTTGGTGCGCCAAAACCACTGGCTGAATAGGTATTAGGGCTTACTGCGAGCACGTCTTGTAAAGTCGTAATATTGAGTTGCTCTATTAACTCGCTTGAAATTGGTGTGACTGAGCGGGCTATATCTTGTAGGGCTAAGTTGTCGCCAAAAGGGCCGTCTACAGTGGCGTTTTTAACCGAAAGACCTTGAGATTTAATAGCTTGGCCTGCCACCTCAATGCGCTCTATTGCGCCATCTTTTGTTGTTTTTGATTCTTCGGCTGCAAAAGCATTAAGTGGTGTATTTAATATGGTGGCTAGGGAAAGTGCTAAATATGCGTGTTTCAAACGTTTTCTCTCTACGGTTAAAATGTTGTTGGCGATAAAGACCGAAAGGATTAAAAATAAATTTCAGTAAAATTTCGATTCTTTTTGTTTTTTAGAACATAACAAAACAGATGTATTATAAAGGTGGTAATTAAGTACTATAGTTTTATCAGTCGATAAAATATCAATAGAGCGATTGTATTAGAGTGAATGTAAATATTTGCTTTTAATGGGCTTTTTAAATTATAGACTACTTTTCACCTGCTAACATTTTAAAGTTGTTAACTTTTACGCAGCATTTTTTAATTCCTAAAATAAGCTTCACTTTTATTACTACAAAGCTTAATTACTTTTTTAGTTAAAATAATTAAATTTTTTTGAAATAAAAAATAACTTATACGGTCTAGGTTACTTCAACGTTTATTAATATTCATTTAAGGAAATTTTATGACAGGTTCAATGAGTTCTGATGTGCAAAACCGTTTGCAATGGTCACTTTTATCTTTGCGTTTAGGCGTATTTATTGTAATGGTTATGTGGACGTTCGATAAATTCGTAAACCCTGGTCATAGCGCACGTATTTTCGAACATTTTTACGGTATTAGTGGCTCATCTGACATAGTTGCTTATGTTATCGGTGCTCTACAACTTGTATTAGTATTGGCATTTTTAGCGGGTATTAAAAAGCGTATAACTTACGGTATCATTTTTGTAATGCATGGCTTATCAACGCTTTCTTCGTACAACCAGTATATAGATGGCTTTAATAACTTATTATTCTTCACTGCATGGCCAATGTGGGCTGCGTGTTTCGCACTTTACTTGTTACGCGACCAAGACGTAAAATTTACTGTAAAGTAATAAAATATATGCAAAAAATTGGTTATAAGCTATTTGGCTTATAACCAATAAGTACACAGGGAGTGCGGAAGTCGGTTTATACGTTAATGCATAGCGTCGTTGTATTGCTTTGCCAAGCTTTGTTTTTGCCCTTCGGTTAGTGCTTTACCCGCTAATTGAAATACTTCGTGTTCTTCTTCACTTAAATGATGATGTACTAAATGGTGCAACTTTTTAGCTGCAACTAACCATGCAGACGAGCTCATTTCGGTATCTTCAAGTTGTTCAATTAATTCATCAATTTCGTGATGTTCAGCTACGCTGTGGCGCGCTTTTTCATGAGTTAAGTCATCAAACATAAGTGGATTGTAAAAGTAACGTTCTTCAAATTTTGCGTGTTGTTCTAATTCTGTTTTTAGCTCGTCCATTAGCGTGTGGCGCTGCTCTGTGTCGCCGTGCGTTTGAATGAGCGCATCTACTAATTTTCTTTGTTTGTCATGGTCATGACGTAGTGCTTCAAAAATATTCATAACTAATCCTTTTACAATTTATTTGCTTATATCACTAATGTGCAAACTAAATGCCAAATATTAAGTTGATGTATTTTATTGCTTTTATTTTGATTTTTTATTTTTAGGCTGCTATCACTGTAAATTTTACAGTGATATGAATGCAATAATTTCAGGCTTTCACGTAGTTCAATTATAAAAGGGAGTATAAATCCCTACAGAACCTTACAAATATTTACTGGTTGTTTATTTTATTGCAGTGATAAAGTAGCAACATTATTTAGGTACAATCTATATGTATTACTCCCACATATAATATCAATCGGTATAAATGCAGGTAGTACGTTAACTTAATAAGATAGTTTAAGGATGAACATAAAAAGCCCCATCGCCGCATTATTGCTGTGCGCTTTACTAAGTGCCTGTAGTACAGCCCCACGTTCTGACCCTAACTTATGCATTGAAGAGGCCGAAACGGTTGATCGAAATGGCGCTCAAACAAGCTCAGAAGTTTATAATCAATGCATTAGCGCACAAATTAAAAAGGATGAAAAAAATGATACTTTTTTTGATGCTATCGGTACGTTCTTTTTTGAATTTTTTGTAATGGTGGTAGAAAAGTAAATAGGCTAACTTGCAGCTGTAATTTAAAGTAAATAAGTTGCGTAAAAATAGGATTAGTTATGAAACAATTATTGATAGCAATTCCACTTTTTTTATTACTAAGCGCTTGTGCGGCACAGCCTTACGCAGGCTCGGCAAAATGTATGGAACAAGCAGATATTGCATACGAAACCGATACACGTAAAAATGAGACATTAGATAATGAATGCAAAGCTGCAAAAGTAAATACGCCTAATAAAGAGCTTGAGAATCATGGCTTGGTTGATAGAAGCCTTTTACAGCTAATCGTTAGCGTTTTAAATGGCGTATTTTAATAGTAAAAATATAATTAAATAAGGTATGTATGAGGGAAGAACTAAGAGCAAAAATAATTACCGTGTGCGATAAAAAAATAGCAGCTAAAGGCGAAAATGTAGGGCTTTCTTTTTATGCATTTTTTGCTAATAAAAACGACGACCCAGAGCTACTTATGGAAGCTGCTACTTGGTGGATACACACCCATAAATTAGATCATTTTGTAAAAGCACATAAAATTAAACAAATGGTTTTAGACGAACTTTAGTCAAGTAAGTGAGCCAATACTTTTAGCTGTGTTTATTTAATCAACAACGACTTGGTTTCTTCCGTTTTCTTTTGCTTTATAAAGTAATTTATCTGCATGCTTAATAAGAACATCTAGTGTGCTTTTTAAAGGGCCACTTACAGAGGCCCCTGCACTAAAGGTGATTTTTGTATCACTAGGAAAGTCTTCTATATTACTGCAATGCTCGGCGAAGCTAATAGCGAGTCGGTTAAATATATCGCGAATTATTCGTTCATCAGCCGTATTTAGTGCAAATAACCATTCTTCGCCGCCGTAACGGCCAAACTGATGATCATTACATAGTGTTTCTCTTGCAGCTTTTGCAAAGGCAATAAGAACTAAATCGCCAACATCGTGACCAAAATGGTCGTTAACTTTTTTAAAGTAGTCTAAGTCAACAATTGCTATAGTCATTTTACCTTCACCAAGTTTTGCTTCTGCTGCGCGCATTATTCCTCTGCGATTAGGGCAATTTGTTAGGTAATCTGTTAATGAAATATTGTGATATTTTTGACGTTGTCGAGCCTGCCGATAAAATAAAAATAATGAAGCAATAACTAAAATAAAAGCAATAGCAGCGCTAAGTCGCCAAATTATTTTTTGATGATATTCTTCTTTAGCTTGTAGCTCACTAATATCTTTTGCGTACTCTAGTTGCTGTATTTTTTCTTCTTTTTCTTTTACTTCAAACTGTATCTGTAGTGTTTTTATATTATTTTCACTGGTAGCTTCGTAGTGTTTTTTTGTATAAAGGAGCTTCTGTTCAATTGCTTCAAAAGCCTCGTCAGTGTAGTTAAGGCGTCGTTTTAGCTCATAGCGTTTACTTAAAAAATCGGCTTTATAAATACTGCGGCTGAATTTATCTAATTTAAAAAACACCTCATCGTTTGCTTCATTTGCTTGATCAAGTAAATCTAGTTTTATATATATGTCAGCTAACAAAATGAGCGATGCGAGTTGCATGTCGTGAACACCTGCAGAACGAGCAAGCTCAATGTTTTCTTTAGTTAGAGTTAAAGCTTTATCGTAATTTGCTTGTAAGTACTCAATACTGGCAATTGAGTACTGAGCAAAGGTTAAGCCTTTTTGCATATTAACTTTTTTGAAATAGAGCAATGCTTTGTCTAGGTATATTAAGGCATCTTTAGGTTTCTTAATCTCCAGCAATACATTGCCTAAGCTCCAATATGCTTTTGAGGTAAAAAGCCCATCTTGTGTTTGCTCATATGCCGCAACCGCTTTTTTTGCATAATATACGGCTTTGTCTTTTTCGTTTAGATAATTATATGCATCGGCTATTTTTCTAAAAAAGTATCCTTGAGATGCTGAATCATCATCTTTTAATGCTAATTCTAACCCCTCTAGTGCAACATTTAGGGTCTTTTTCAATGCATCTGTATCGGTGTAATAGTAAGCAAGTGCTCGTAAAATAATGATTTTTTCTTTAGTTGAATGCTGTTGCAAGCTCTCTTCTAACTTTGTGGCTAGCGTTTGTGCTGGAGCTGGGTTTGGCTCTCTCGCTAGAGACTTAAGTTGTGATTCGAGAAATAATAAATATACACTTTTTTGATTTGGTAACTCTTTGTTCTTTAAGTAATAGGATAAGTGTGTGTTTAACGCTTCGTATTTTTCTTGTCTAAAAAGTAACTCCGCATACAAAGCGGCCGCTTCTAGATGAAGGTTTTCCCAATTTTGCTCTTTGCTTATTTTAAACGCTTGAGTGAGTTTGTCTTCATTTTGAAGATAGTCTAGTTCATTCTGTTTTATGTTATTGATGAGAGTTTGAGTCGTGTCAAAGTCTAGCGCATGTAAAGTTGCACTTAATGAGTCGCCGTTAGCTGAGGCAAGCTTACTTAAAAGTAAAAATAAAAGGAGAACAATATACTTTGCCCATAAAGTATTACCCAAAACCTTTATTTGTGTATTGTTAGTCATGTTAATCCTTTGCTGACTTATTTTTATTAGGAAATACTTTTCTACATTGCTTAATAAACTTGGGCTTGAACAGTTTTTTATACTCATTATTGAAAAAATAAGACCATAAACGATATCAATTTAATTAATAAAAACCAACACATTGTATAATATAGTCGTTGTGGCTATGTGTTTTTATTAAAAATCAGCAGCTACTTCAAACTCTAATCGTTTTTGCGTTATTGGGTGAGTAAACGCTAAATACTCAGCGTGTAAATGTAATCTATCAGCTTTTTGTCCATAATGTGTGTCGCCTATAATTGGCATGTTTAAACCTAAACTGTGCGCGCAATGTACTCTTAATTGATGAGTTCGCCCTGTTTTAGGGTATAACTGTAATCGGGTAATATCGTTGTTACGCTCTAAAACCTGCCAGGTAGTAAGTGATGGCTTACCATGTTTGTAACACACCATTTGGCGCGGTTTATCATCAAAGTCGAGCACTAAGGGTAAATCAATTACTCCGCTATCCTCAGCTACGTTACCATTAACTAATGCGACATAACGTTTATCTATGGTGCGTTCAATAAACTGCTTTTGCAGTGCTTTGTGCACGCGTTTATTAAGTGCGATCATCAATAATCCAGAAGTCGACATATCTAATCTGTGTACAATTAGTGGGCCTGATGCCTCTGGAAACTGCGTTTTGATTCGCATATAAACTGAGTCTTCAATATTTACGCCAGGCACCGATAAAAACTCAGCGGGCTTATTTACCACAAGTAAGTCGTCATCTTTATAAACAATACTTAAATCTTTACCCTGAGCTGGGTTGGTAAGTAGCGGATTATCTTCAACATCTAAACCCTTTAGCATGTGCCCAAGTATTGGTTGGCATTTACTGTAACAAGAAGGGTAGTAGTTTTTATGTTGCCTAATTGCTGATTTAGGCGCAGCTCCCCACCAAAATTCAGCCATTGCAAGTGGCTTTAAGCCATGTTTATAGGCGTATTGTAATAATTTAGGCGCTGCACAATCGCCAGCACCCGAAGGAGGAGTATGCTCAGGCAGTGCTGCAAATATGGCGTTTAAGTCTGTAGTTTCACCATTTGCATTTAAAAATTGGTACTGTGCAAATAGCTTTTTTTGTAAGCTTTTAGAAAGCGTTTTACGGCGCTTTTTTAAATGAGCAATTTCATCAGAAATATTGATGTGTGTTTGCTGCAGTGACTCGATTATATTTTGCCAATAGGCTTTAAGTGCCAGCAGTTGCTTTTTTTCTACGATACTTTGCCCTGCAAGCTTATTTTTTAACTGCTCAAAATCACTTTCGCTAAGCTCTAATTCTCCTTCGGTACGTTGTATTTTACGTTGCTGGCGACCGGCTTGCATTACTGCCTGTTGGGCTAATAGTGCTTGCTGGTAGCTTTGTGTTGCATCATCAAGTTTGCTATTAACTTCATGCAGTTGTTCGCTATTTTCTAATTGCTCAATTTGAGCATTAATATCGTTAATTATTTTACTTTGAGTCAAATAGCTATCGTCTTGCAGCTGCATGCTAGAAACTGGCGGTACAAAGCTAATATTGGCTTTATCACCTTCAATTTGCCCCGAATAAGCACTTAAAAAGCCTAATTGTTGCTTAGTATTTTGCACCACTAAAACCCCAAACATTTTACCGGCATTTTCTGCTTTTAAATGCATTAACGTTTCAAGTTGTTGCTGTAATTGTTTTGTGGCTGCTACAGCTAATGGTTGCGGCTCGTAATAAAAAGGGAAAGTAAACTTTTCCGGAAGCGCGAGAGAATCAATATTTTGAGAAAATAATGTAAAGCACGAAGCAGAATTTGACATAGAAGTAAGAGAAAAGCATTCAGTAAAATAATTGAGCGCATAATAACATATTCATAGTTAAGCCACTAAAAATCTCGCACCCGCATATTCATAAACACTTTAAAGCGGACATTCATGTTTTATGTATCAGTATGGGGGCGCAGCAAACCCAGGCGTTTGTTAGTAAAGTCTCAGTAGTAATATATCTATCGTTATCAAAATATTTAAGCCTATCGATTCTCAACAATTGAGCGCATTTCGAAACGATGACTTACTTGATAGAGCAGAGGCAAAAAATCAATTTGCAGAATAACTGAATATTTAGGAGTTCTATATTATGAGTCAAAATATCGCAAGTTTTATCACTAAAACCCTCGAACAAGCGGGCGTAAAGCGCATTTGGGGAGTAACTGGCGATTCACTTAACGGCATTAGTGAAAGCCTGCGAAAAATGGGAACAATTGAATGGCTAGGAACGCGACATGAAGAAGTTGCCGCATTTGCAGCCGGTGGCGAAGCGCATTTATCAGGCGAGCTTGCGGTGTGTGCGGGTTCTTGCGGGCCAGGTAATCTTCATTTAATTAACGGCTTATTTGATTGTCAGCGCAATAATGTACCGGTATTAGCTATTGCCGCACATATTCCTTCATCTGAAATTGGCAGCAGCTATTTTCAAGAAACCCATCCGCAAGAATTATTTAAAGAATGCAGTGTGTATTGTGAAATGGTTTCGAGCCCCGAGCAAATGCCGTACCTGCTAGAAACTGCAATGCGACAAGCAATATTAAACAAAGGCGTGAGTGTACTTGTGCTACCTGGCGACATTGCATTAAAAGATATGCCTAAAGCTATCAAGCCAAAATGGAACGTGCCAAAACTAGCAACTTATACCCCCGCTTTATCTGATATTGAAGCAATGGCGACTCATCTTAATAAAAGTAAAAAAGTAACCTTATTGTGTGGTGCTGGTTGTAAGGATGCCCACGACGAAATAGTTGCGCTAGCCGAAAAATTACAAGCACCGATAGTACATGCTATGCGCGGTAAAGAATTTATTGAGTACGATAACCCTTACGATGTTGGTATGACTGGATTTATTGGCTTTGCGTCGGGCTATCATGCAATGCAAGAAGCCGATACGTTATTAATGATTGGTACTAGTTTTCCTTATCGTGCTTTTTATCCTGAAAATACCACCATATTGCAAATTGATAATCAGGCTGCGTCACTCGGGCGACACGTGCAAATTGATTGTGGCGTGTTAGGCGATACAAAAAATTCAGTGACCACACTACTTGATTATATTAAAGGTGAACGGACAAGTTCGCACCTACAAAAAAGTGTTAAAAACTACAAAGAGTCTCGACAAGATCTCGATGAATTAGCCAGTGGAAAAACCTCGCAAAATTTAATTCACCCGCAATACCTAACACGTTTACTCAACGAGCAAGCAGCTGACGATGCTGTTTTTACTTGCGATGTAGGTACGCCAACAGTGTGGGCTGCGCGTTATTTATCAATGAATGGAAAGCGCCGGTTAATTGGATCGTTTAATCATGGTTCTATGGCAAATGCCATGTCGCAGGCAATGGGGGTTCAATCTGTTGATAGAGATCGCCAAGTTATTGCAATGTGTGGCGATGGTGGCTTTTCGATGTTAATGGGCGATTTAATCTCACTTAAGCAGCTTAATTTACCAATAAAGATTGTTGTTTATAATAATCGCTCACTTAGTTTTGTGGCTATGGAAATGAAAGCCAGTGGGTTTTTATCAAGCGATACCGATTTAGAAAACCCAAGTTTTGCTAAAATTGCAGAAGCCTGTGGCTTAAAAGGGATTCATGTAAGCGATCCTGAAAAATTACCATCGGCAATGAACGAAATGATGAACCACTCAGGACCTGTTGTTTTAGAAGTCGATACAGCAAAACAAGAGCTTTCAATGCCGCCGCAAATCAAATTAGAGCAAGCAAAAGGCTTTAGTGTTTACATGATGAAGGCGTTAATTAACGGCAAAGGTAACGAGATTGTAGAGCTTGCCAAAACTAACTGGTCACGCTAGTTAAGTTACTTCCCTATTGAGTGTTTTGGCTCAATAGGGAAGTGTAAATTAGAAGTAGGATATGATTAAAATGGAAGGTTTTTAGTATAGTGTTGGAATCACTACGATGCTTTTGAGCTCACTCAAGTGCAATGTAATGAGCTAAAACACTTAGCATTGGCATCAATTGCTACTTGGTAGTTGTTTTAGTTTAACGTTTCACTCGCTTTACTCAATCAAAGTAAAGCGAGCGCTCAGTATCACTTACAAACTCTTTTTAGGCGGTAGGGCGACGTTTGCAAATATTAGTCCTGCAACAAGCGACATAAATATTAAAAACGTTTGTTGGCCTATGTGTTCTGCGTATATAAAGTCTTGGCCTTCAATTAGTGAGTTTAAGCCAATATAGGTTTTGCTACCTGGTACTAATACAATTAAGCCTTGCATGGCCACAATAGAGGCTGGCGCATTAGCAACGCGGTTAAACAAGTTACTAAATATACCCACCGATAAAGCACCCACAAACGTACCTAATGTGTAATCAAGATACATAGCCGAGCCAATACTGGTGCCATACGCTATAAAGCCTGATGCAATAGACCAAACCGCGTGCTTAAGTTTGGTTCTAAAAATAACGATTAAGCTGCTACAAAGTAAAAATATAGCCAGCCATGCGGTCCACTTTGGTAATGGCTCAGGTTGTACAAAGTCAGCTTGCCCAAAGAGTGCAAAGCCAATACCTATGCCAATAAAACCGCCAAAATAGAGTTTAAATAACAGCATAAACGAGTCCATGACTCGCGCAGTACCAGAGACTAAATGCCGTGCTGCCAGCTCAGCTAAACCAAGCGCAAGTGCTAAACCGGGTATAAACACAATAATGGCCGAAAGTACCACCAAGCGTATATTTATCTCAGGTGTTATATACACACTTACTGCACAGGCAAGTATGGCTGATATTATGGCCACTAATGGCTCAAGCATATGTGCTACGCGTTTTGAGCGCCCAGACCAAAGCACAAACACATAAACAACTAAAGTAAGTAGCGATGACCAAATAACATCAGTCCAGCTAGTACCCATTAACATTGCAAACGCACCACCAGAAGTTGCAAACGCAACGCCCGTAACAAGTTTATTGTATGGGTTTGGCATTACAAAAATAGCGTCTAGTTGCGCATCAACTTCTTGTAAACTTAGCTTGTCGTCAAGCATTTGGTTTACAAGGTCGTCGGTGTCGGCAAGTGAGCCTAAATCGTGATCGCCAGGGTCTACACGTGCAACATGGGTATATTCGTCTTCGTGGCCATCGGTCCAAATAACAAACGTTACAGAGGTTGGCGACATAACAAATGACGATTTAAGTCCTAAGTATGTAGCCACTTCCATTAGGTGGGCTTCTAGGCGGTAGGCTGGGGTGCCATACTTGTGAAGCATTTTACCCAATTTAACGATAAATTTGCGTTTTTCTGTAAAGGTTGCAGTTTTCAAATCTTTTTGGACCAAATATTGCGATAACTAAGCTAAAAATATAGACAATACAGCTAAAAATGCCCACGTTTGATGGGCGCGATTTTAAACACTAATTGGTGCGTGTCTAGTCATTTTTAATCTAATTTTTTATTTTTTTCAGCTATCCATTGCGACATGTATTGAGTGCTGCGCATTGTATGATGTTTGAGCATTTGGCCTGTGAAGTTTTTTTCGCGATGAGCGCTTAAATCGCAACTTATTGAATCAATTTTTTGGATTAACGCAGCGCTTAATTGTGCTTTATCGTAAAGCGTATTAAGGAGCGTGTTGCCATCTTGCTGTGCTTGTTCAAAGTCACTTTGATTGGTGTACATCTCAATGGCAGCACTGGCAAAGTCGTCGGCGGTGTTGGCTATTTTACCCGGCCATGGTAAATCGTTATGCATGCCTTCTGCGCCAATGTTAGTGGTAACGCTGGGTGTTTGCATAATCATGGCTTCAAGCAATTTACCTTTAATCCCTGCACCAAAACGCAGTGGAGCTAAACATACGCGTGCGCTTTGCATTACATCAAACGCATTATCGGCCCAGCCTTTTATTAAAAACCCTGTTTTAGGGTTATTTAGTGCCGTGGCTTTTGGTGGTGGGTAAGAGCCATAAATATGTAGTTCTGCTTTTGGTAGCTGCTTGCGAATAAGTGGCCATATTTTTTGTAGGTAAAGTACAGCATCCCAGTTTGGCGCGTGTCTAAAGTTACCTATGGTCATAAAGTGCTGGCGCTGCTCAAACGTTTTTGTATTTGTAGGCAGTGAGCTTAAATCAACCATAAACGGTAAATGGTGTAATAGGCTTGGCTCTATTTTAAATACGCTGTTTAGCAGGCTCATTTCATAACTTGAAATAATTAAGCTTAGGTCGCAGCGTAAAATAGCGGCAATTTCGCGTTTTGCTATGTCTGAGTGTAAATCGCTGGTTGTAAACTCACGCTCACCTTTAAACGCTTCGTGGCGAGCGTTACGCAGACATTGTAAATCTTCGGTATCTAAAATTTTAATTGCGTGTGGGCAATGTTTATCGACGCGCCAGCCAAATTGTTCTTCCATCATAAAACGGTCAAACATGACTATATCTGGATTATAGGCTTTAACGTATTCGTCAAAGCTGTCGCAGTTTAGTGCAATGCTTTGACTGGTTATGCCGAAGTCGTCAAGATTTACCATGTGATCGGTGCGCTGCGCGGGCGTTGCAAATTCAACGTCCCAGTTTTGCGCTCTAAATGCATTTAATAACGACATCATGTGCGTTCCCGCAGCAGACGAATTTGGCTCTGGCCATACGTAGCCAATTACCAGCACTTTTTTCATTGGCTAGAATCTCTAATTTGTAAGTTTACATTTACCAGTGTTTTTACTGGCGGGGCTGTATTTTGTAGTAGCTCTTGCAGTATTAAAAGGCACCGCTTGGCTATATCAGTTGTACTTATAGCCACAGTGGTTAAGTGATCATTTATAACCGCGCTATTAGGAATATGGTGGCAGCTCACCACTTTAATACATTGATGTGTTAATGAGTTAATAGCGGCAATAACACCTTGAGCAATAATATCGTTTGCACACACCACTGCGTTTAATGTTGGGTTGTGTTTATATGCTTCTATAAATGCATTTTTAGCGCTAAGGGCTGTGTTTACTGCGCAGTGAATGGGTGCTAATGGTGTAATGCTGTGCTGCGCGCAAGCGGTATTAAAGCCACTTTGTAGTGCTTGTGAATCACTTAAAGTAAGTTCACTGCCTATAAATGCAATGTCTGTCACGCCTTGTGAGAGCAAATGCATACTGGCTACGTGGCTGGCTTTTTTATAGTCGGGTAATACACAAGGAGCTGCGCTAAAAGGCACTTCACTCATTACGGTAATTACTTTGTGTTGCGCGCTGAGCGTATCAAGCCATTTGGGGCAAGTATTTGCAACGGGGCAAATAATAAATGCAGCAGCGTTGTATTCTTTTAAGTTTTTAACTGCGTTTGCTTGTAGCTCAAGGCTATTATTACTGCTTACAATCATGGCTTGTAGGCCGTTGTCGTTTAACAAAAGTTGTAGGCTGGTAGCAAGGTGTGCCATAGCTGGGTTAGTTAAATCGTTTATTACTATGGCCACTAAATTTGAGCGCTTTGAGCGCATAGCAGCGGCATCACGATTATAAACGTAACCTAGCTCATCAATCGCTTTGAGTATTTTTTGTTTACTTTTATTGCCCACTTTATCGCTTTGGGTAAGTACCAGCGATACGGTTGATTTTGATACACCAGCACGCTCTGCAACATCAAAAATAGTGACTGATTTGGCTTTGTTATGCATTGTATTTTAAGTACCGCAGTGGTGAATAAATAGCGCTGTAGTTTAGCTTAATCAGCACTATTAAGTCATCTTTTAGAGGTGTTTAACTTACCTTAATACTTTATGAACAAAGCAAAACGTGTTTATATACGCTTATAAGAGTAAAAAAATAACAAAAGGATAAAAACATGAGCGCTTTTAGGCTGTTAGTTGCCTTTATTTGTTGTGCGGCATTAGTACCAACAAGTTACGCCGAGCAGGGCTATCAAACCCCATCACCTGAACTTGCAGCATTGGTTGACGCTAAGTTAGCACCCACTAGTTACTTATCGAGCGATGGCCAGTGGCTAGCGCTTTTTGAACGCAAACGTGTAGTAACCCTTGATGAACTTGCAAAAGAAGAGCTTAAGCTTGCTGGCATTAAGCTAAACCCCGCTAATTTTTCGCGCTCTCGTGTGAGTGCCAAATTTAGTGCCGTGGAGCTAAAGCATGTTCAAAGCGGGTCGGTTATCAGTATTAACAACTTACCTAATGGCATTATTCGCTCACCTAAATGGTCATCTAATAGTAAATATTTAGCCTTTGTTGTTGAGCAACCAACCCAAGCCAACTTATGGCTTTACAGCGTTGAAACCAAACAAGCAAAAGAGTTAACTAGTGCTGCGTTAAATTCGGTACTAACTGCCTCACCATATAAATGGCTGCCAGATAGCAGCGCCATTGTTGCAAATCTCGCTGTTAATTTTGGTAAACCAAGGCTTGAAAATAACAGCCAAAATGTAGTGCCTGTTATTCAACAAAGTACTGGTGAAAAAGCACCAGCACGTACTTACCAAAATTTATTAACCAGCCCGTTTGATGAATCACAATTTAAGTTTTACGGCCAAGGGCAATTGGCTTACATAACGCTTGATGGCAATACTCAAGCAATAGGTAGCCCTTCTTTATTTAAATCGTTTTCGGTGTCACCTGATTCTACCAATATTTTAGTAGCCGGTATTAATGAGCCGTTTTCGTATCAAGTGCCTTACAGCCGATTTGCAAGCACATGGCAAATATGGGGCATGCGCGGCTATGCATTAGCAGAGCTGGCAAAACAGCCACTTGCCGATAATATTCCACAAGGTTACGACAGTGTACGCACTGGCCGCCGCGATTTTGAATGGCGAGCCGATCAAGGTGCAGAAGTTATTTGGGCGCAGGCGCAAGATGGCGGCGACATGAAAACCGACGTTGAGCATCATGATTATGTTTACAGCTTACGTGCACCCTTTAAACGCGAGCCTAAATTATTTGCCAAAGTAGAACGCCGTTATGCGGGAATGGAGTGGGGTAACGAAAACGTAGCAATGCTGACAGACTGGCGCTTTAGCGATCGCCAAGTACGCACCTTTGTTGTACAACCTCGAAATACCGACAGAAACCGCGTGCTATTTTCAGAGCGTAGTTACAACGACGCGTATAAAGACCCTGGTAATGCAATTTACGAGCGCAACGATTTAGGCGCAAACGTAATTAAAATTGTAGGCGGGCGTTATATTTACCTGCGCGGTAATGGAGCTTCAGAGCAAGGTAATATCCCGTTTTTAGACCAATACGATGTTAAAACAAATAGCAGCAAGCGTTTATGGCAATCAGAAGCGCCATACTACGAGCGTGTACGCGCTCTGCTTGACGACGAAGGTGAGCGATTTATTACTATTCGCGAATCTAAAACTGAGCAACCTAACTTTTTTATACGTGATTTAGGTAACGACACGCTAACGCAATTAACGACATTTGAGCATCCGTACCCTGCATTTAAAGGCGTAACTAAAGAGCAATTACGTTATAAACGCGACGACGGTGTTGAGCTTTCGGGCACGCTTTATTTACCACCAGGGTACGATAAAACACAAGGCCCGTTACCGGTGCTTATGTGGGCTTATCCACTTGAATACAAAGATAAAGCAGTAGCATCGCAAGTGCGCGAATCGCCTTATGCATTTACCTACATTGGTTATTGGGGGCCAATGCCTTACCTTGCTAAAGGGATTGCTGTGTTTGACGACCCTAAAATGCCAATAGTGGGTATTGATGGCAGCGAGCCAAACGATAACTTTAGAAAGCAGTTAGTATCAAGTGCGCAAGCAGCTGTTGATGTATTAGTTAAAAAAGGTATTGCCGATAAAAACAAAATTGCCATAGCAGGGCACTCGTATGGTGCATTTATGGTTGCTAACTTATTGGCTCATAGCGATTTATTTAAAACAGGTATTGCCCGCAGTGGCGCGTATAACCGCACATTAACGCCGTTTGGTTTTCAAGGAGAAGAGCGTGATTTTTGGCAAGCACAAAGTGTGTACGCTAATATGTCGCCGTTTTTTCACGCTGAAAAAATTAACGAGCCAATGCTAATGATCCACGGTCAAGAAGATCCTAATTCAGGAACCTTCCCAATGCAAAGTGAGCGCATGTACGCAGCGCTTAAAGGTTTAGGTAAAGATGCTCGCTTAGTAATGCTCCCTTACGAAGCACATGGTTACCGTGCGCGTAAAAGCTTATTGCATGTATTGTGGGAACAAGAACAGTGGTTAGATAAGTATTTACTAAATGATACAGCAGAGCCAGTAGAGGTTATTACTGAACCCGTGGTAAGTACTGGGCAATAGTAATAAACATGAGTAAGCAACAGCGCGGCTACTTATAGCCGCGTTTTTGCTTTTAATATGAGAGTAAATTAATGATTGATGTAGCAGCACTTGCGGTTTTTATTCCTACGTTCTTTTTTGTGTCTATCACCCCAGGTATGTGTATGACCCTTGCCATGACACTCGGTATGAGCATTGGCGTGCGCCGCACATTATGGATGATGATAGGTGAGCTGTTAGGCGTAGCAACCGTTGCCATAGCTGCGGTATTAGGCGTTGCAAGCGTAATGCTAAATTACCCAGATGCATTTGCCATTTTAAAGTGGGTAGGCGGTGCGTACTTAATTTACATTGGCGTTAACATGTGGCGAGCCAAAGGCAAAATGTCGGTCGATACCTCAAAACCAAGTGACGTAAGTAGGAAGTCGTTATTTACTCAGGGTTTTGTAACCGCAATTGCTAACCCTAAAGGGTGGGCGTTTATGATCTCGTTATTACCGCCGTTTATAAGTGTTGACCATGCTGTAGCTCCTCAGCTTTTAGTATTGCTTGGCGTTATAATGACCACCGAATTTTTAAGTATGTTAGCGTATGCAACAGGCGGTAAAAGCTTACGTTTATTTTTAGCCCGTGGCGATAATATTAAATGGATGAACCGTATAGCAGGCAGTTTAATGATACTTGTGGGCGTTTGGTTGGCCCTTGATTAATAAAAAAGAGCCTCTGGCTCTTTTTTATTACACGCAAACTGACGATAAACCGCTTAACCAGAGTGTGTGTGGCTTAATTGCGCTTTTAAAAATGGCGCAGTTTTACTTTGTTTTGACTCAGACACCTTTTGCGGTGTACCTTGTGCGACTATCACGCCTCCCTGTTGCCCCGCGCCTGGGCCTACATCAATTACCCAGTCACTATTACGGGCTACTTGCATATCGTGTTCAACCATAATAACGGTGTTGCCAGCATCAACTAATTTATTTAACTGCGACATCAGCATTGATACATCCGATGGATGCAGGCCTGTGGTTGGCTCATCAAGAATATAAAGTGTGTTACCGCGCTGCGCACGTTGCAGCTCCGTTGCTAATTTAATACGCTGCGCTTCACCGCCAGAAAGCTCAGTGGCAGGTTGCCCTAAACGCAAATACCCAAGACCAACTTGCATAAGTGCATCGAGTGCTCGCAGTATTGCAGGTTCATTTTCAAAAAAGGTATACGCCGATTCAACCGTTAAATTGAGGATATCGCTTATGTTTTTATCACGATATGTAACCTCAAGTGTTTGCTCGTTATAACGTTTGCCATGACACACTTGGCAAGGTGAATAAACACTAGGTAAAAACAGTAGCTCTATACTCACAAAGCCAACGCCTTCACAGTTTTTACATCGACCTTTAGCAACATTAAACGAAAAGCGACCCGCATCGTAACGGCGCTCTTTTGCTTTTTGTGTTGAAGCAAATAGTTTACGCACGTGATCAAACAAACCCGTATAGGTAGCTAAGTTTGAACGAGGGGTACGGCCAATCGCTTTTTGATTTACGGTAATCAGGCGGCTTATATTATTTATACCTTCAATGATTTTTCCGCTGGTGTGTGTTTGCAGCTCCTGTTCGAGTAAGTCGGCTTCGTCGGTTGGCGCTTCCGTTATTATTTTTTGCCCAAGTGCTTCGTAAACAAGTTCTACTAACGCTTGGCTTACTAGACTTGATTTACCAGAGCCCGAAACACCAGTAACGGTTGTCATAACACCCAGTGGAAATTCTGCATTGAGTTTTTTAAGGTTGTTACGCTCAATATCAGCCAATTTTAACCACGCACTAGGCTGCCTTTGCTCCTTTTTTTGCGCGCTGTTTTGAGTAGACTCTTGACTGGCGTTTTTAGCAAAAAGGTGACGACCGGTGTGCGAATTTTTTATTTTGCTTAACCCTTCAACAGGGCCGCTGTAAATAATGTCGCCTCCGTGTACACCGGCATTAGGACCCACATCAACAATCCAATCGGCATGTTTAACAACGCTAACATCGTGTTCAACAACAAATACAGAATTGCCAGCCGCTATTAACTCGTCGAGCGCTTTTAAAAGTGCTTGTGTGTCTGCAGGGTGTAAACCCGCTGAAGGTTCATCTAGCACGTAAACCACCCCAAATAATTTAGAACGAATTTGTGTGGCAAGTCGCAATCGTTGTAGCTCTCCGGGTGAGAGCGTTGGCGTTGTACGCTCAAGCGACAAGTACCCTAAACCAAGCATGGTTAGTGCTTCAATACGAGTGAGAATATCACTGGCAATGCGCTGCGTAACAATGGCTTGCTCTGGATTTTTTGTATTTTTATTTACTTTGGTGTTGGCGGCATTACTTAACTTTTTAGCAAGTTCGTTTAATGTAAGTTGAGATAGCTCGCCAATATCGAGCCCTGCAAATTTAACACTTAACGATGCTTGTTTTAATTTTTTACCTTGGCAAGTAGGGCACTGCGATATTTGCATAAACTGCGATACGCGCTTTTTAGTACGCGGGCTTTGGGTAGTAGCAAAAGACTGTAAAACAAAGCGTTTAGCGCTTGAAAAAGTTCCCATGTAGCTTGGATCTTCGCTATTTTTTATCGCATTTTGTGTTTGCTCATAGGTGTAATCTGGGTATACCGGCACAGTAGGTGTTTCGTCGGTAAATAAAATCCAATCGCGTGCTTTTTTAGTAAGTTTGTTCCAAGGCGTGTCTATGTTATATCCAAGGGAAGTAAGAATACGGCTTAGGTTTTTACCTTGCCATGCTGGTGGCCACGCTTCAATGGCGCGCTGGCGAATAGTTTTTGTATCATCTGGCACAAGTAGCTTTTCGGTTACTTCAAACACTCGGCCTATTCCTGAGCATTCTGGGCACGCACCTTGTGGCGTATTCGGCGAAAACGCATCGGCGTAAAGTATGCCTTGCCCTTTGGGGTATTCGCCTGCACGTGAGTAAAGCATGCGTAGCGCGTTAGAAATAGTTGTTATGCTGCCAACGGATGAGCGAACCGACGGTGCGCCGCGTTGCTGCTGCAAAGCAACGGCAGGCGGTAGCCCTTCAATAGAATCAACATCGGGCTCATCAACTTGATCTATTAACCTACGGGCGTAAGGCGATACTGAATCAAGATAGCGGTGCTGCGACTCAGCAAACAGCGTTCCAAACGCAAGCGACGATTTTCCAGAGCCCGATATTCCTGTAAAAACAACCAATGCGTTACGAGGTAAATCAACGTCTACATTTTTCAAGTTGTGAACGCGCGCCCCTCTTACTTGAATTCTGTTACTGGGATCAGATAAATCCATTGTTGAGTTTTTATGTGTGCTTGCCATACGTTTATACTCCTGTTTAATCGCGCTTTTTACTTTAAGTTAGCTTTGAATTATTTACTCTTATCACTCGTTATTACCCTAAAATAGCGCAAGCACACTGAATGAGCGCTTAGTCTGTAGTGGCGAAGCCAAAGCGCTGGATAAAATTGCGATGATTGTTTGTTTACATAATAGGTATGGAATGCGAATATAATTTAAACAGTTATTGTTATGTAATTTGTTACGTAATTTACTAGGTATTTTACTAGGTAATAAAAAGGAACTAACAGTGAATAAAGCCTTAGTGATCATTTTATTAGTGCTTTCGTGGGCAACCCAAGCCGACTCTATTAAAGCGCTAAATGTTGACCGTGCAGTACCAAATAGCATGCACTTATCGTTTGCAAACGATAGCAACATAACCCCTAAAAAAGGGGATTTTAAAATCGTTAATTATGTATTAATGAGCAATGAAGAGGGCGAACGCTGGGCTGTTATAACGCTAACTAACTTATCGTCGGGCAATCGAGAATTAGGCGAGGAGCACTTACTTGCACTTTTTGCTGACGGCAGCCGATTCATGCCAATGGAATTTAAACTCGGTTTTAAAGGCAACGAAACACAATCGGTAACTGTATCGTTTGCCGATTATAAATTCCCTATTTTAAGTGTGTATTCGAGTAACGATTTGTAACTAATAACGATGCGATAATATTAAATTAGGGATATTTCTAAAATTAAGGGTTTTTATGAAGTTTGAAGATGCGCAACAAAATATGAACCTCGCATACTTCGGTGGTGGAACCGGTGTATTAGTGTCTGGCTTGGTTTGGTGTATAGCTGGCTTTGTCGCATTACTGCATTCAAATCAATCGAGTATGCTTACTTTGTTTTTTGGTGGTATGTTTATACATCCTTTAGCCATGCTACTTTCAAAAGCGCTTAAACGCTCTGGCAATCATGACCCTAAAAACCCATTAGGTAAATTGGCCTTAGAAAGCACTATTATTTTATTTGTTGGTTTGTTTTTAGCGTTTTATGTAGCAAAACTTCAAGCTGAATGGTTTTATTCAATAATGCTGATGATAATTGGTGTTCGCTATTTAGTTTTCAACACTTTATATGGCATGAAAGTGTACTGGATTTTAGGTGTTTCGCTTATGTTTTCTGGCATGTTGTGTATTGTATTGAATGCCAATTTTGTAATCGGCGCCTTTATTGGCGGGATAACCGAAATAGTATTTGCGCTAGTGATATTTGCCCAATCGAAAGGTATGGTTTTAAAAACAGAATAACAAGCTCTTATAATAGCAAAAATAGCATGCTGTTGGAGTTACCCTTCAGCTTGGTATATAGCAAAGGCTTTTAAAGTATTGAGTATCTGCAAATTGCATGTATCCATTAGTCGGCTTAGAGCGATAACCGGACATTGAAAAAGTTAAACTTACTTCTATTTTGATGATTAGAACCCTAATTTAATCTGATAATATAATTAACCGCCGTTTTGGTGCAAAATAAGAACCCTTGAATTTAGCTATTTTAATTGTTTGTTTACAAAGATTATTATTAGTGGAATTATTGGAGTGTTTAATATACGTAGTTTTGGGGTTTTATAAGCTACTAAGATGTTACAGAATAAGACGTTAGTCCTCAATTGGAGTAAGGATGCAGTACCAAGAAAAATATTGGAGAGAGCTCGACCAATTAAAGATTCACGTGATCTATCTTGAGCTATACCAAGAAAGGAACATTAATATAGATAGAAACGTCAATATGTTTCTAGCAATAGCCAGCAGTTCAAGTATTGCTAGTTGGGCTATATGGTCTCAATTTTCTTTTGTATGGGCTACACTGATCGCTTTCTCTCAGGTCATTTCAGCTACAAAAAGTCACCTACCATACTCAAAAAGATTGAAAGCGTTACATGGGATAACAAACGATTTGGAAGCACTCTTTTTAGCAATGGAAAGTGATTGGTTTGCTATAGCTGAAGGTCAGTTACCAGATGACGATACTCATAAACTGCATATGAATTACAAAGAAAAAAGGCGGATAATTATCAATAAATACTTGGGCTCTGACCCTCTTCCAGTAATCGATTCACTTTTAGCTGAAGCAAATGAACAAGCTGGGCAATATTTTAAAAACTTTTATGGGTAAGGAATTCTAATGTCAAACAACAAGAGTCAAAGCACAGGGCATGATACAAAAACAAATAAGGGGTTGCCTCCATCGTCGACTGGTACTCCTATGCCAAAAGTGAAGCCGCCTCAGCCCTCAGAAAAAAAAAGTTAGAAAAGAACTAACACACATATCATGTTCATCCGCTTCACGAATTGGGATGCATGCGCACTGGCTCTTTATAGCCAGCAAATATATGGCCCATATTTGAAGCACTAGGTGTCAAAGAAGTTTAGGTTAACAATTATCGGTGGAGGTTCGAATCCTCCCGTATTTGTTTTGTTCTCGGCTGTCTTAATTATGTTGGTGGTTTTGGCATACATCAAAAATCGCATGTTAACAACATTGGACTCAGACCAAAGTTCTGAGAAGGAGGGTAGCCTTATGAGGAGAGTCGTATCATTTGTAAAATGCTCTATTGCTTCGGTAGGTGACGTAGTTCAGTCACTGGGAACAAGTCTTGTGGCCTTTTGTGGGCCGTTAACCTAAGCTTCTTTCTATATAAAGAAAGCATACAAACGTTTAATGTTACGACTGACCGTCGAAATTGGCACAAAGGCGTACTTCGGTATCAAGCGAATAGTGGTCATTGGGCTAGTGGTGCAACGAGAAAGCTTTCCCTTTTCTACAAGACGAAATAAACCATCCTAAGCATAATATATATAGCTAGCAATAATTTATGCTTTTTGCTATTAATAGAAGCTCATTAAATAAGTACAGTTTTGCGTAGTAATATGGAAAGTGTCCTCTTATAAAGCTGTTAGGCTTCCATCATACATGGAGTTCAATTGGAGTCTTTTAAAGAATTATACGAAGAGTTAATAACGCAATCGAAAGGTAATTGTGTTGACATAGTTGAATACGATTCTTGTCCAGTAGATAAGGCTCTACTTTTTGAAGAGTTCAAAATTCAATGTGATAATGTTTATAAGTTTACCAATACCCGCGAAAACAAATCAGAGCATCAGAGTGAAAGTGAACAAAGTAACTTTGCTGGTTATACGCTTTTCTATTCTGTGTCACAAAAATCTAAAGCTTTAATTGTTATTAAAGACATTATAACGGATGAACACGAGCAGCTAAACTTTGCTTGGAAATATTTGTCTCTAATTCATGAAATTGGACATTTTAAAGATTTTAAACTTAAAAAACATATTAACACCGACAAGTTGATTACAGATCATCTGCAATCAGAAATTTTTGCCGAAACTTATGTGTTAACCTTTTTAAAAAAGTATAACGACCAACTAAACAAGTACGCCATATCATTGTATTGTAATAGGTTACTTGACTGGAACTCTGGTGAAAGTAGTTTTAAATTTAAAGTCTCTCAGGCTTTAATTAATAAATTCACTAGGAAGCGGATAGTTAAGTGGGCGAAAACCTAACAAGGCGTTATACGTTTCGAACAGTTTGGAGATAAATATTGGTTGTTGTAACTATTAACACACTTGAACAATACTTGGCAGAATTTAATACATTAGCAGAAACTGAAATTTATAGGGGCGTAGGAAATGTTACTGAGTTTAAATTAGTGCCAACAGCTGGGCGCTTTGGGATTAAGGATTTAAAAACTCAAACAGAATTTGAAAAACAACTTCTACGTGACTTTAAAAGAAGCGCTCCCCTTTACAATAGCTTTATACCAAAAACAGAACTAGAGTGGTTATTTCTAGCACAGCACCACGGTTTGCCGACTAGGCTTTTAGATTGGACATTTAACCCTCTGGTTGCTTTATTTTTTGCAATAGAAAATGAAATTGACAGTGATGCTGCAGTGTATTGCTCTTACTTAAATAAGTTAATCAATCACGAAACGGTTACAGGATGGAGAGATCCATTTGCGATAACTGAATTAATGGAAATTGTACCCAGCCAAGACCATACAAGGTATCGAAATCAAAATGGTTTATTTACTATCCATAGTAATCCGAACACTGAGGACTTAAGTCGCGTTACGAAGAAGATAGTTATTCCAGCTGCTTACAAAAAGTCAATTCGTTGGAAACTTCTTAAAATTGGCATTGGTAAAGCTTTTATATTTAGTGATTTAGATAGTTTGTCTTACGATATTTTGAGCATGAACAAGAGTAAGTATCAATCTTATTTTAATAAGTAAAAACAAATAACTGGTATTTAGAAGGACAAAAAACAACTGAGTTTGCGCTAGCTCCGATAATTTTACCCAACTATTTCTTTTTATTAACGTTGCAGCTAGATGCTATGGAGCAAATAATTTGATAGCCAAGTTAGTCGAAAGTTTTAAACACGCGTTAATTTGTGAGATAAATGAAGCTAAATTTGTTGATGCAGAATTAAGTGGTTTCCCGTTCGGATCGTGCGAAGTGACTAGCCAGATGCTTGCACTTTTTCTAGAGTCGCAAGGTGTGAGAGGTGTTACTTATACTCTTAATCAATTGGGTGACTATTTCCATTACTGGGTCGTTGTAGACGATAAACTAATTATTGACTTAACAGCTCACCAGTTTTCAAGTTGTATTAGTGACTGTATAATTACTAGTGACTCACTATTCCATAAACCCTATAAGTTTAAAAAAGCACACAAACCAAGTTATGATTTACTTGAACGCCAAGGGAGCCTATACGGATACACACGTTTCTATAAAAGCATTTTAGATCGTGTTAAAAATACATAAAAGGGGGAAGTTCAATTAAATCTGCACCTAAACTTATTTTAACTACAGGTTTAGTCAACTGTTTTATCAGGTTAATACATTTCACCACCGTCCGCAATTGGCACTAAGCAGCGGGTTGATCTGACCCGAAAAAGTAGACATTGAGTGGCTAGTTGATTTAACTCGTACCATCTAAGTAATATGATAAAAGAAGTTTTTTAGTTTTTATATAAAAACAATCTCCGTTTCTAATAATACTCTTAATTAGCAATGACTTACCCTTTTACTATTAATAGAAAATACTAAAATAAGAACGCTACCACGTTAAGGTAAAGAATGACCTCTGATAAAGCTGTTACATTCACTTGGCCTTTATAAGCAAATATACCTTCATTGAGAGAATTAAATAAGCTATTGAATAATATTGGTTTTCTTTATTAAATTGCAAGCAGCTGTTATATGTAATACCATTGATTACACGTGTAATCTGTGTGTGTTTTTTATTTACAGATTTATTTAATGATTAAGAGAACATAGTTTATGGGAAAAAATATATTTTTTTGTCTTTTTGTAGGGTTGTATGGAATAAAAGCAGTTGCACAACAACACAACTTTGCTGAATTAATGCAGTGCCATAACTCTTCAGAAGCTCCTGGCATGGTTGTTAGATTAGAACATTCAGGTAAACATATTTATAGTGGTGCGGTTGGTTTGGCAAATATTGATACTGAGAGACCCCTCAATGTAGATGATATATTTCAAATAGGTTCTGTCACGAAAACATTTACGGCTGCAGCGATCTTGAAGCTATCGGAAGAAAAAAAGCTATCATTACAAGATACATTAGCGCGATTTATTCCTGATATTAACCCTGAGTTTAGGTATTTAACGATTGATAGAATTTTAAACCATACTTCTGGTCTGCCAGATTACTTAGGGGATCCTTCAGTCAGTAAAATTTATGATAAATATGCTTCTATTGATCAAGTTATACAAAGTATAAGTAAACAACCCCTTAACTCTGAGCCTGGTAAAAAATATAGTTATTCAAATTTGGGTTACGTCTTTCTGGGAAAAGTAATTGAAGTTGCTTCTAATACTCCGTATGACCAGTTCATGTTAAACACATTTTTTAAACCTCTGAAAATGAATAATACTTTTGTTATTACTAAAGGAACATCTGCTGGGAAAGTAAACGGCTACACTACTAATCGTAATGAGCCTAAAAAGTATATTAATCCTGAAGATTCAACTGAAAGGCAATGGAATGTTGATCGTAGTTGGATCTATTCTGCGGGCGCTATTGCTTCTACACTTGCTGATATGCACCTTTGGCAAAATGCATTAAAGTCAGGGCATGTAATTTCAAAAGAAAACTATAAACTAATGACCACCAAGGCATTATTAAATAATAATTCGCATGTGGGTTATGGATATGGCTTAGATATATACAAAATAAGTGGATTAGATAGCTTTAGCCACCAAGGTCAGGTTCCCGGATTTTTTGCTTGGCATGTCTATTTCCCGAATGAAGATTTAACCGCTACAGCTTTAACCAACATCGACACAAAACACCCAGGCCCTGCTCTATTAGACATGATAGCGCTACAACTAAATTTATCTCCTAAGCAAGTAAATAGTCAAAAAGCAAAGGCCCTAGCAGCATCTTTAGTTGGAAGTTATCGTTCTTCCGATTCGAAAATTTTAAATATTTCGTTCGAAAAAGGTACACTTTATTCTCAATATGAAGGTGAGAGTAAACTAAAAATCATACCCAGGGAAAACAACTCGTACTCTTATGAGTGTACTGAAAATTACTTTCAGCTTAGAGAAAATAATGGGAAGCATGAAATCGTCCCAGTGCATTTATATCAAGGTGAGCAAGATGCACTTGTTAAATTAGAATTATGAAAAATAGGCTAAGGTTATCAACGGCTGCTCTTGGCACAAAGCGGACTATCCCTAAGTCCATCCATTTAACTCCCAGCTATAAAATGCTTACTCAAAACTGATATTTTGCTTTAAAAAGTAATCTTCAATTTCATCAGTATGGGGCCTAAACGCTTTCCAACGGCCAATTGCTTTATTGTTAAGTGGTTGGCGTACTTGCATTTTACTTGCAGTAGAAACTGGTGCGGTGTTTAAGTGAAAATCTATACATTGTGCTTGCCATTCTAAATTACAAAAGCTGACTAACTCTTTAATTTGTTGCTCGGGCTGTGCGACTAACTCTTCGTATTTTACTAATTTTATATTGCTGTGTTGCATGCTGAAGTGCTGCATTAGTTTGTAAAAACGGCTGTAAAATTTTGCTGTGTCGAGTAGGTCGAGCGAGTAGGCGTAGTAGGGGTTATTAATGGTAAATAATTGGCGGTAGTTACCAATGCAGGTGTCCATTGGGTCGCGCAGCATACAAATAATTTTAGCGTTTGGCAGTGCTTTGGTTATTAAATCGATATAAAAAAAGTTAAACGGGAGCTTATCAATAAAGTGTTTATGGCTGCCTGTTATTACGCGTGTTGCGTTTAAATAGGTTGACCCAAGCTGATTAAAATCAAGCTCGTAGGCTTTACTGAGCGTTTGAGTGTCGAGCACGTGAGGTGTTTGCGTTTGGCTGAGCTTTTTAACGCTTAGGCCAAAGTCTTGTAATTCACCGGCTGACTGCACGTCGCTGTGGCTCGATAAAATACGCTCAACCAATGTGGTGCCAGAGCGGGGCATACCTAATACAAAAATAGGTTCGGCCGTTGGGTTACCTTGTGTTAGCGCTTGTTTGTGCTGTTCACTTAAGAGTTTAATATGTTCAAATAACCCAGTTGAGCTTTTATGATCAAACGGCTGCACAGTGCGTTTTGCTACTTTACCTTGCTCTAACGCGTTAAAAGCGTCTGAAAATTCACCAATATCTTGATACTCTTTTGCTAAAGCATGGCCAATATGCAGTTTTGCATCGGGGTGTGTTACTTGCTCAAATACGTTTTTTAAGCGCTCAATATGGTTGTTTTGCTTACTTACTTTAGTTAAATCACTTAATGCAAAATGACTTTGATGATGCAGCGGGTTAAGCGCTATGGCATTTTCAAAAGCGTGTTGGGCTTTATCAAATAGTCCTAAAAACTTAGCGCTTACGCCGTAGTTATAATAAAACGGTGGTTGAGCTTTGTTAGTCGCTGTAGCCAGTGTAATAGCGCGCTCAAAGTAGTTAAGTGCTTGCTCGTGAATGCCTGCTTGAGTAAGTGCAACGCCGAGTGTGTCGGCATCAAGTGCTTTAGTTATTTGCTTTAATGGCACCGATAGTGCGGTGTTTTTTGCTTTTTGTAATTCGCCAGTAAGTGCGTAACATTTAGCAAGTTGCGCGGTGTATTCAATACTTTGGCCAAGGGTAAGGGCTTTTTCGATGAGCTTTATTGCTTTGTGTATTTGCCCAACAGTTAAATTAACCATAGCTAACAAAAAATACCCATCAGCAAAGTCTGGTTTGAGTGTAACTAACTCCACTAGGGCTTTGTGTGCTTGCTCTATTTTACCTTGGTTTAGGGAGTGTATTGCGCTTTGATGAAGTTGCTTTAAATTTGGCTGCATGGTTTTGGTAATTATTATTTTGTAAAAGAAAATAAAAAGGCTCAAATAAATTTGAGCCTTAAAACAGTGTTTAAAAAGTGAGACTGTTTAAAAATTACTATAAATTATATTTCAAATTTGTAGTTAAATTTAACACCTACCGTAAGCGGGCGATTAATGTAATGGCCGTAGTTACGTTGTATGTCGGCGCCATTAGCGGATGTTATATCGGCATCTGAACGACGAACGGATGTAACCGCGTATTTGTTGAATAGGTTATCAACATATAGCGTAGTTGACCATGCATCAGCCGTTAATTTAGCTGATATATTACTTAAGCTGTAACCTGGTAGTGTTTCGCCGTTATCACGAAGTCCTACTCTTGAAAGAACGTCGCTTTGCGCGGTTAAACCGTAGTTAATATCAAGCGTTTTGTCGTTAAACACGTCTGTTTGATAGTTTACACCCATCGAAAATTGGTTTTCAGGTGAGCCTGGTAAACGGTCGCCATCTTCTGCGCCACCGGTACCATCGGCATTAAACAAAAATGGTGCGTCTGATGTTAGTTCTGCTTTTGTGTAAGCGTACGTAGCGTAAACTGAAAACGAGTCAGATAAAATGGCACGAGTCGAAATTTCTACCCCTTTTGCATTAGCGCTGCCTGCGTTTGAAAGGTACGTTAATTGACCTATATCTGTAGCGCCAGTGATTTGCGCATCATCCCAATCTACGTTAAATAACGCGGCGTTAAAGTGTAGCTGGCTTCTAAACCATGTACTTTTAAAGCCTAGCTCGTAGTTTGTTGTGGTGTCGGCTTCATATAATAATTCGTCAGGTTTACCACAGCCTGTTTGTTGATCCTCAACAATTGGATCAGGACAAGACACTAAACCGTTTGAGCCGCCAATTCTAAAGCCTTCACTTACTGTTACATAACCCATTACTGAGTCAGTGAACTGGTATTTAGCATTAAATTTAAATAAGTTACCGTTATCGCCTGCTTCGTCTTTTTCGTATGCAACGGTGGTTACATCAGGATCTACTCCACCATACAATGTATTTGCTAGCGGGAAGTCAAAAGCCGCTTGCGACTCTATGTCGTACTTGTAAAAACGGGCACCAATGGTCACATCTAATTTGTCGGTAACTTGGTAGCCAACTTCACCAAATAGTGCAGACTCAGTGACGGTACTTTTTGTAAGCTCTAAGTATTCTAATGAGTCAGGTCTTAGCTGCTCGCCACCAAAGTTATCGATAGCGAATTGGTCAAACCCAGGCGTAAACTCTCGGCTTGATGCTTCGGTTTCTGTTTTGTTGTAAAAGCCACCCACAATCCAGTTAAAGTCGCTGTCGCCTTGCGACACTAAGCGAATTTCTTGAGTGAAGGTATCTTCTTCGTCAATTTCACGGGTAAACGTTGAAAACGAAGGAAATTCTTCATAGCCGTAATCAAGACGAATAAGTAAATCGGTTTGATCGCGTTGACCGTCGGCATCAAAGCTTGAAATACCGGTTGCCGATACGAGCTCTGCAAAACCTAGGTCGGCTTTTAGTTCAAGGCTTAGTAATTGATCTTTTTTCTCGCGAGGCTCTTCAAAGCGATAAGCTGATTCGTATTTACCTATTGCATCGCTTAAACCGTTGTTTGCATTAAGGCTGTTGTAATGAACAATCGAGCGGCCTTCGCTGTCTTGGTTTTGGTAAAAGTAGTTTAGCGTACCTTCAAACGATTCATTTGGTTTAAAGCGAACAGAAATACGACCTGTTGTGGTGGTTTCGCCGTTGGCGTCTTTTACATTTTTAAGGTTGTTATTAACTGCTGAGCTATCGCTCCAATCTGGATCTGGCAGTGATACACCAGGCTCGCGTACTACGTAACCGTAATCGATAAAACCTGGGTCTTCATATACGTTTAAGCTGGCGCGAACTGCAAGCTTGTCTTCAATTAGTGGAAGGTTAAATATAAAGCCGCCTTCGCCACCTAAAGAGTCACTTTCTTTTGTTTGAAACAGGTCGCCGTAAACTTCAAGCGATGTAAAATCAAGCTCAGGCTGTTTAAGCATGTAGCGAATTGCGCCGCCTAATGTGCCTGCACCATAAAGGGTGCCTTGTGGCCCAATTAATACTTCAACACGCTCAATATCTACTAGGCGCATATCTACCGAAACTGGAATTTCGTTAATGTAAGTAGATACTGTGCCGCCATCTGATGATGGACCAGATGAATTAGTATTTAAACCACGAACAATAATAGGCGAGCCAGAGCGGCCACCTTGATCGGTAATTGTTAAACCAGGTACCCAGCGTGCTACATCCGCAAGCTCATTGATATTTTGATCTTTCATAATATCTGCATCAAGGGCTGTAATATTTAGCGGTGCATTTTGCACAGAGCCGCTGCGCCTTGTTGCTGTAACTTCAATTACTTCGAGTGATTTGTTTTTAGCTGCAACTTCTTCTTGAGCAAGTGCGGCATTAGGCAATAAAAATACGCTAGAAACAGCGCTCGAAATAGCCAAGGTTAACAAGCTTGGTTTAAACATAAAAAGTGATCCCCAGTTCAAATGTTTTACATTAGTAAATTAAGTTAAGCAGTTTATCAGGGAGTGAAGTATCTTGGAATATCTAAATTGAATTTTAATTCACTTTTATAGAATAAATATGGTTGGTGTGTGGGGTTTTTATTTAGTTAATAGGCAATATAAGCAATAGCTTAGTGCTATTAGGTACAGTTAGGTTAAAAATCACACCCTTGTTTAAAGGTAAATAGTCATTCATTTTTTAAAGATGGTGTTATGACGTGCTCGTTAAACAAATTATTACATTAAAATTGATAGTTTATAATGTCATTAGTTATGCTTTTATCAGCACTATTAAAGTATGTTTTTATCCCCATTAAGAGTGGTAGTCGTATTTATAAGTAACTGTGTAAGTTATTGAGTGAGCGTGTTTGATTGCCGCTTCGTATACACTTTTTTGTTTTGTCCGCACTTTTTTGTGCGTGTTTTTAAGGATTAACTATGAGCCAACTATTTTCGCCTTTATCACTTGGGCAAGTAACGTTAGATAACCGTATTATTATTGCACCCATGTGCCAGTACTCAGCAAACAATGGCGCTGCTAGCGATTGGCACACTATTCATTTGGGCCAATTGAGTTTGAGTGGTGCAGGATTGCTAATTTTAGAAGCAACAGCAGTAAACCCAGAAGGGCGTATTAGCTACGGCGATTTAGGGCTTTGGAATAACGAAACCCAGCAAGCCCTGGGCAAAAGCCTAAAAGCAGTAAGACAATATAGCCCTATGCCTATTGGTATTCAGTTGGCGCATGCTGGGCGCAAAGCATCAACTGAAAAACCATGGGACGGTGGCGATGCTATTGCACCTGATGACGTTAATGGCTGGCAAACCGTGGCACCTTCGGCAGTTGCGTACGACGATAGCAGCCCAGTGCCAAAAGCAATGAGCCAAGACGACATAGACTCATTAATTAAAGACTTTGTCAGTGCAGCTAAACGCGCTGATGAACTCGGCCTTGATTTAATCGAGCTACATGGTGCGCACGGTTACCTGTTACACCAGTTTTTGTCGCCACTTTCAAACAAGCGCGATGACAACTACGGTGGTAGCCTAGAAAACAGAAAGCGTTTATTGCTTGATGTGTTTAAAGCGGTAAGAGCGGTATTTCCTAGTGAAAAAGCGGTAGGTGTACGTATTTCGGCAACTGATTGGGTTGAAGGCGGCTGGGATTTAGATCAATCGATAGTGCTTAGTAAAGCGCTTGATGAACTCGGCTGTGACTTTATTCATGTAAGTACTGCGGGTTTAAGTCCTGAGCAACAAATACCAGTAAAACCTAATTTTCAGGTACCGTTTGCAACAGCCATAAAAGAAGCGGTTGAAATGCCTGTTATAGCGGTGGGTTTAATTACACAGGCGCAACAAGCCGAAGATATTATTAGTGAGCAGCAAGCCGATGGCGTAGCACTAGCGCGTGGTATTTTATATAACCCGCACTGGCCGTGGCATGCAGCTGCAGAGCTTGGCGCTACAGTAATTGCACCTAAACAGTATTTACGCTCAAGCCCACATGGGCAGCCATCACCAATTAAGTAAAACGAAGCTTTTTGTAAAAACCCAACCCGCGTTTGCTGGTTGGGTTTTATTATTTTTATAAAGTAGAGACACACATGACCCAACCAGGCGTTTCAGCGCAACCACTTAGCAATACACTCGTTACTATTATTGCTTTGTGTTGCGGTCTTATTGTTGCCAATATTTACTACGCTCAACCTATTATTGAGTTGCTTGCCCCAGAAGTTGGATTAAGTGCGCACAGTGCTAGCCTTATCGTATCGCTTACACAAATAGGCTACGCTTTGGGGTTGTTTTTTTTAGTGCCATTAGCTGACTTAATTGAAAATAAGCGTTTAATGCTTATTACTTTAGCTGTGTCGTTTTTGAGTTTAGTGGGTACGGCACTTGCTGATTCACCTAATGTAATGCTTATTTTATGTTTAATGATAGGTATGAGCTCGGTTTCTGTTCAGGTGCTTATTCCGCTTGCTGCGCATTTATCGTCTGACGAGAAGCGCGGACAGGTTCTTGGCAATATTATGGCGGGTCTCTTGCTAGGTATTTTGCTGGCAAGACCTATATCGAGTTTAATAGCCGATCACTTTGGTTGGCGTGCTGTATTTTACTTTGCAGCAGGGTGTATGGTGTTTATTGCAGGCGTAATTTATTTTGCTATTCCAAGCAGGCAACCTACCCATAAAACAACGTATTTTAAGTTATTAAAATCGCTTAAACAGTTAATGATTAGCCAACCAGTGCTGCGCCAACGTTCACTTTTTCAAGCATTAATGTTTGCATCGTTCAGTTTATTTTGGACAAGCGTACCGGTTGTGCTTGCCCGTGAGTATGGTTTATCGCAATCAGAAATAGCATTGTTTGCATTAGTGGGTGCGGCAGGTGCTGTAGCAGCCCCTATTGTTGGTCGCTTGGCAGATAAGGGCTATACACATCAGGTATCGTTACTGGCCAAAGTAATTGCAGCAGTGTGCTTTTTACCAAGCTTATTTGAGCTACCTTACGGCATTATAGTATTGGCATTAACCGGTGTGTTTATTGATTTTGCTGTGCAGGCCAATATGGTATTGGGTCAACGTGCAGTGTATGCACTAGAGCCACAAAGCCGTGCGCGTTTAAACGCTATTTACATGACGAGTATATTTGTAGGTGGCGCAGTAGGCTCGCTTATTGCCAGCCCATTATATGAAGCGGGCGGTTGGACTGGTATTGCACTGGTGGCTACTGGCATGCCGCTTATTTCGTTGATTGGTTATTTGCTTACAACTCAAAAGCAAAATAAGGCTGTGAGTTAAAAAATTACCGGATACAACACAATAAAGTCACCATGTTGCGTGGTGACTTTATTTAGGTTGTTAAGGTTAGTTTGGTAGTTAATTAAGTAGCCTGTTTTTTTGCGTTTGAAAAAGAGCTACCAACAGATGCAATAATAACAAGTAAAATAGCGAGCCACTGCCATAAAGTAAGTAACTCACCCAGTATAATAAACCCTGCGAGCGAAGCTATTGCAGGCTCTAAACTCATCATTACGCTAAACCCTTGTGAAGGCATGTTACGCAGTGCAACCATTTCAAGTGTGTAAGGCAGTGCGCTTGATAAAATAGCAATACCAATACCCAGTGGGATAATTTCCCACGTAAACGCGGCGCTTTGCAGAATGCCGCCGTAAGGTACTAGCACTATAGCGGCAACGGTCATACCCAACGCAACAGTTGCTCCACCAGAGCTTTGTGTGCCCGTTTTTTTACCAAATAATATATAACCTGCCCAACATGCACCGGCACCAAGCGCAAGCGCTACACCCAATGGATCAAGGCTGTCTTGGCCGCTCATATCTGGAAGCAGAAGCAAAATACCGGCAATAGCACACGCAACCCAAAATAAGTCACGTTTACGGCGTGATGAAAATAAGGCAACAGCAAGCGGGCCTGTAAATTCAAGTGCTACACCAATGCCTAGTGGAATGCGTTCAATGGCGTAATAAAACAAAATGTTCATGCCGCCTAAACTTAAACCATACACAATTATAGGAATACGATTACCCGAAGTAGGTAAGTGTTTCCAAGGTTTAAACACTAAGCAAAGTATAAAGGCAGAAAAACCAAGCCTAAGGGCTGTCGTGCCTTCAGGACCAACAATAGGAAAAAGCTGTTTTGCAAATGACGCGCCCGTTTGAATGGTCATCATTGCAAGCAGTACACACACGATAGCCAGTAAATAACTTTTTGAAGATGCTTGCATTTTTATCCTTGAGTTGAGTAACTCTATCAATTAGTTATGTAATGCAGGGAGTATAAAAGCTAAACCCGCCCGATATTAATGGCGGCATAGTATCTTTTTTTAAATTTATAGGTAAGTGTTTGCGACCAAAAATAGCGCAATTAAAAGTATATTAAACAGGGCAGGTAAATAAAGTAAGAGGTAAAGTTAGCAAACAGGCGTTTGCTAACTTTAATCAGTTGGTTAAAAGGCCTTAGTGGGCACTTTTATTAACTAAGCCATCAAGCGAGTAGAGGCCTCGTTTTTCATCATTTTTGCGTTTAATTTCTTCAAGTGCACGCGATTCTACAGCGTCAAATAAAGCATTAATTAAGCGGTTAAAATGTTTGTGCATTGCGGTGCGCGCTGCATTTGCATCATGCGACTTTAGGGCTGTATAAATAGCGGTGTGTTCGTCCATAACGCACTCGTTATTGTTTTTACACACACTGCCATAGTCAGCAACAATTTGTGGGTTTGTTAAACGTAAATCCCACAAGTTAGACACTGCAAATTCAAGTGCTTTATTGCGCGTTGCTCTAGCTATGATTTCGTGGAACTCACGGTCGGCTTGCTCAACATAAAGGCCTTTTTCCATGGCAATTAATGTTTTATTTAGTTGCTCTAGTTCTTCTTCTGTAATGCTTTGAGCAGCTAAAGCGGCAATTTCGCCTTCAATTAATGCGCGAGCTTGAGTAAGTTCAAATGCACTGATCTCTTTTGATTTTATAGATGCATTTTTTTGTTCTACTACGTAAACACCAGAGCCGGTTTTAACTTCAACTCGGCCACGTACTTCTAATGCGATAATAGCTTCTCTAATGGTAGGGCGACTTACATCAAACATTTCTGCAAGTTCACGTTCAGGTGGTAAACGACTCCCAGCAGAAAATTCGCCTTGATTTATTAAAGACTCAATTTTATCAACTATGCGCCAAAATAAGCGACGATTACCCATACTTTACCTTCATTACCTTAAGGAATAATGGCCTCTGGGGCCTAAAAGTCAAAACCAACTGTTAATACCAGAGGTTACCTCAAAATTCACTATTATGTCAAAATTCTAACGCGATGTTATGGTTAAAAACCACTATACACCAATGGTTGTATTCTTGTATTACCAATTTAGTTTAAAATAATGCAATTGGCTAGCTTGATTGGTAATGTTTTTATGTGTTAGGTTAGTTTTAAGGTTATTGAATAATAAATATTGGTAATAAACCGAATTTGGGTTGTTAGTGTTAAGTTTGCTGTAGAAGTATTTGATTGCCCATGGATGGGGATCGCTATTTTTAAATGTGTTTGTAAAGTGTGTTTTGTAAAATGTGTAGTTATACGAGAGCTATTTAAGCTTTCTTCTGGGCGTTAACTGTCGTTGGTTAACGCCCATATTTTATTTAGTTAGTCGTTAGGGTACACAACCCCAAGCTGTTTGCGCGCTTCATCAAGTACGCTCATTACGTTACTGGCTAAAATATGTGTATTAACGGGTGACTCAAGAATATTTTGCTTCACTAATGCCATAAAATGTTCAACTTCGTATTTCATAAAGTGCTCATCAAACGGCTGGGATATAACCTCTACCTCACCATTATTAGCAATAAACTCCACCTTTTTGAGTTGCGATACGGCTTCTATACGTATGCGTCCAAGTTCGCCTTGTATTTCGGTTATGTTGTCGCCTTGCGATATTTTAGAGTAGCTAATAACGGCTTGTTTATCAGCGTAGTTTAGTAATACATCCCCCGCACCATCAACACCTGTATCAAGTAATACGCCGCTTGCGTGTACACTGTTTGGTGCGCCCCACAATGCAATCAATAAATACAGTGGGTAAATCCCTAAATCAACCAAAGCACCGTTAGCAAACTCGGGTAAAAATGTATTTGGGCGTTCGCCATTTTTATACTTATCGTAACGCGATGAATATTGACTGTACTGGCCAATATATTTACGTGGAGTGCCAATTTTTACCATTGCCTGTTGCAGCCGTGCAAAGTTAGGCAAGTGAGTGGTCATCATGGCTTCCATGTAAAGGCGCTGATGCTTTTTTGCTGTAGCTATAATGCTTGCAAGCTCTTTAGAATTAGCAGCTGATGGTTTTTCGCCAAGGACATGTTTACCTGCTTCTAGGCACATAACGGCATATTGCTTATGTAAGCTGTTAGGGGCGGCTATGTAGACAGCATCGACATTTTGATCTTGGCATACTTGCTCGATTGAGGTGAAAATTTTTGCTTGTGCATTTTGTGGGTGTTTGGCTAAAAATGCTTCGCCGCTTGATACTGCGCGCGAGCACACACCATATAAATTAAAATCGTTTAACGTATTTGCAGCGGCTAACAGTGTGTCGCTAATAAAATTGGTGCCAACAATAACAAAGTTCATGCTCACTCCTTAGCTTAAATAAAAATAATAATAAGAGTGTTTAGTTTAACATTTTTTTAGTCCTATATGCTCGAGGAGAACATCCAAACCAGCGTTTAACATTAACACTTAGTGTTGCTTGCTCCTGATACCCTAAAAGCTCAGATATGGTTGATATTGTAAATTGGTTTTGCGCTAAATAGTGTGCAGCTAAAGCGCGACGAGTGGCATCTTTAAGTTTTACAAAGCTCGTATTATGTTTGATAAGTTCTCGATGCAGAGTACGCGGGTGCATACCCAGCGCAGCTGAAATAGTTTGGTTACTACATTGATAAATAGGAAGCATAGGCCTAATTAGTGCACTAACTTGGTTGGGTAATGGTTGTGTGTGTTCTTTGTTTTTTGCCAAGAAGCTTAGCGCTGCTTGTACTTTATTTAGTTCAGGGTGATCAAGCTCAAGAGTTAAATCACTTTTTGAGATTACAATACCAGCGCTGTTGCGATGCTCTATAACGTTACAACCAAAGTAAGTGTTATAGGCACGAGTATTAGTACTTAATTTTTTTGGCAAAAATATATTAATTGGTTTGCAGCGGTTATTACTCAGCTTTTTAATAACAGCCAATGCTAAACCAATGGTTAGCTCAATCACTTGGTTAATGTTCGGTAATGGTTTTAAATTAATTTCGAATGATAAAAACAAGCTTTTATCATTCTCTAAAGGGTGCGAGTTTAAGCTAAGTGCAGGGCTGTGCAAGTGAAGGTATTTAATAACCCAATTAAGTGCATCACCTAAATTAGTACTACTTTTAGCTGCTATTGCAATATGTCCTAAAATATCAAAATTTTGTCTACTTGCGAGCTTAAGGCCAAAACTAGAACAATTGAACTTACAAGCACAGTATTCTAATAGCTCAGCGTAATCTCGATAAGGTAAATATTGGTTATCGAGATTTTTAAAGTCAACGTTATTAATATTACAGTTTCGCATTATTTCATGCGGATCGCCGCCAAATTCGCTAATTAGGGTGTCTATACCTTGTAATGACGTGGCTCTGATTAGGCTGCTCATGGTTAACCTCAAATAAATGATGTCTAAAAATATCAAGTTTTGTTGAATTTTTCTATGCACTATTACTGTTAAAGCCGTTTAAAACTTTTATTAAGGTACACCATGAACAATACAACATTTGATTACATTGTGATTGGCGCAGGTAGTGGCGGCTGCGTTATGGCATCGCGATTGTCTGAGGATAAAAATGTAAGTGTGTGCTTAATTGAAGCTGGCGGCAGTGATAAAAGTGCATTTGTGCAAATGCCAGCAGGCATAGCAGCGAGTGTGCCTTATGGCATAAATAGCTGGCATTACAATACGGTGCCACAAAAAGAGCTTAATAACCGGTGTGGTTTTGTGCCGCGTGGCAAAGTATTGGGTGGGTCAAGCTCGACAAATGCAATGGTTTACATAAGAGGTAATAAGTACGATTACGACCAATGGGCGGCTAATGGCAATACGGGATGGGATTTTGAGAGTTTACTCCCGTACTTTATTAAAGCTGAGAACAATAAAGCGTTTACAAATAATGAGCTGCACGGGACAAAAGGTCCGCTACATATACAAGAGCTAAATAACCCAAGCGATGTAAACCAGTATTTTTTAAATGCATGTGTTGAGCAGGGCGTTAACTTAAGCGACGATATAAATGGTAAAGAGCAAAGCGGCGCACGTCTATCGCAGGTAACCCAGCACAATGGCGAGCGTTGTAGTGCTGCAAAAGCATATTTAACACCGCATTTAAACCGCCCAAATTTAACGGTATTAACCCATAGCCACGTTAATAAAATAAATATAACCAATAAGATAGCGCAAGGCGTGCAAATAGAGCGTAATAAAGAGGTTATTAATTTACGTGCTAAAAAAGAGGTAATACTTAGTGCTGGCGCTATTAATTCGCCTCAAATATTAATGCTTTCAGGTATTGGCCCAAAAGAGCATTTAAGTGCACATAACATTAAGGTTCAGCACGTACTTGAAGGTGTTGGCGCTAATTTACAGGATCACTTAACAGTAGTGCCACTTTATAAATCAAAAACAAATAAAGGCACATTTGGTATAAGCCCGCTAGGCATTGCCAGCATTATAAAAGGCTGTGTTAACTGGTTTAGTAAACGACAAGGGCGATTAACCAGTAACTTTGCAGAGTCGCACGCGTTTATTAAATTATTTGAAGGCTCGCCAGCGCCCGATGTGCAGCTAGAATTTGTAATTGGGCTGGTGGACGATCATAGTCGTAAATTACACACTGGGCATGGTTACAGTATACACAGCAGTATTATGCGCCCCAAAAGCCGAGGTACTATTACATTAGCTGATAACAATCCGCGTAGTGCACCGCTTATCGACCCTAATTATTTAAGCCATCCAGATGATTTAACTGTAATGCTTGCAGGCCTTAAAAAAACACTCGCTATTATGCAAAGCAACGCTTTTGATAACATACGCGGTAAAATGGTTTACCCGCTTGATATAAATAATGATGATCAGCTAATTGAGTTTATACGCCAAACTGCAGATACCGAATATCACCCAGTCGGGACATGTAAAATGGGGCAGGATCCAATGGCAGTGGTGGATACTAATTTACGAGTACACGGGGTAAGCAACTTACGCGTAGTTGATGCGTCGATTATGCCCACCATTATTACCGGCAACACAAATGCGCCGGTAATTGCGATTGCTGAAAAAGCGGCTGATTTAATTAAACACGCAAAGGTGTAATTAAATAAACTGTAGTAGGGCTATTAATTAGCTATAAAACTCATTTAGCCATTGTTGCCAATCGCTTTCAAGATGTAGCATTTGCTGATGCTTTTTAGCGTTTAGATGCTTGGCTTCGTCCTCGCTTGCCACATAAGGCCCAACGCGGCATAGGGGGCAATGGTTAGATGTTAAGTATGCAGGCTTTGTAAGGCGTGAGCTTAATTCGCTAGTATGTTTATCGATACTTTTTGGGCTGAAAACGTAAGTTATACCGCTGGTGTCTTTAACGTGTTTATCGCGGTCAACATTACGAATTTTATAACCTTCAAAATGGCTAATATCAAATGGGATTTGGCCTAAATAATCAGCGTTTAAACCGTTATTTAAACTCCCTTCTATATTCCATTCTCGATAAGGTTTTACATCCTTTGAAGTGATGTAACACAGCATTGGCCCATTTTTATCAAGCGCGTATTCGTTAGCGTATTTAATAAATTGATGCAGTAAAGCGCGGTTTAATACGTTCATACTGGTTTGGCGCGTGTTGTTTTCAAATGCTTCACGGCCAACAAACGCAGGTATAAGCGGAAACTGAAAAATAACCACATCAAAGCTGTGCTGGTTTTTACTTAGAGCTTGCCAACACGCGGGATTTGTTACATCAAAACTATTAAGTACCTCAACGTTATGCGCTTTTAGATTGCCAAGTGCATTGTGCTGATACTTTTGCTCAATAGTCGTTTGGTCATCGTAAGTGGATGCAACCAAAGCTTTTGGCGATAGATGAGTGTAAATAGCGTTCGAAAAAGATAAATCGCCATCGCCTACGGTGAGTATTCGCCATTGAGGATTTAAATACATATTTTATTTAGCGTTTATGTTTGTAGCAGTATTATTTATATCGCTATTTGTTTGTGAGTCTTTTGCTAGTAAACGATGAAACGCAAGTCTGGTTTTTAACCCTTCAATTGCGATTTGTTTAATAATAAGATTAAAGGTAATTAAAATGGCAAAGGCAATATGAATAGGGCCGTGAGTAAATCCTGCATCTGTATCGTAGAGTGTTAAACCGAATAGCAAAAATAAGACGACTAAGAAAATTTCGAGTAATTGACTTGAATAAAAGCTTAAACGACCTTCGCTTTTATGATCTTTTTTAATGCGAATAGCACAAAAAAATGGGATCACTTTGATTTTAAATGCAGCGTTTTTTTCTACGTAGTTTTCGCCAAGTTCGTCGAGTTGTTGGCGTAGTTGGTCAATCATGGTGTGTCCTCAAATAGCAGTGCGCGGATATTACCTTATTACCACGCAATATTTAAGTTTACAGCCACTATTTAACCTGAACTCTGGTTAATAGATTTGCTAACGCATTGAATTATGGTGATATTTAAGTTTATTTTCTCTAGCCAGAGATTTTCTGTGAGAACAAGGCGAATTTACGCGTCAATAGCGGGCCTATTGCAAGTAAATTCAACGCAGTTAGCGCTGAAAATAGCTGCTTGAGATAGATTTATTATCCAGAGC
>NZ_PJBK01000023.1:0-53064 GCF_002836155.1 Pseudoalteromonas sp. GutCa3
GTAGTTAGTAGTTAGTAGTTAGCAGTTAGCTATTGCATAGGTGAAAACAATCGTTGATACGTTTTATAAGCGTATTCGTCGGTCATTCCGCTCAAATAATCGCAAATTATGCGCATCCCTTGATTTTGTTTTTCGGCTTCTATGTATTGTGCTTGTGTAGTTTCGGGCAATAAACGCAGCGGATCGCTAGCAAACGCGGTAAATAACTCTATTAGTAAGTTTTGACCTTTGAACTCTATTTGCTGCATTTCGGGGTCACGTATTAAACGTTGAAACACAAAATGCTTAAATATTTGCAATACATTGTCGTATTGGGCATCTAATTTAGCGGTGTACTTTAAAATAGGGCATTCAAAATTATCGTTTTGAATATCTAAATGTATATGAATAATAAAGGTATTAACCAGCTCACCTATGGCGTCTTTTCGCTCATAATCATTTTTTGAAAACAAACGCTGGGTGAGCGACTCAAGCATGGTGTTTAACCAGTTAAAGTTTAATGCTTTCAAATGAGGTAGAGCATGAGTTTGCCAATCGTCTAATGTAAGTACATGGGTTGCAATGGCATCTTCTAAGTCGTGTACCGCGTATGCTATATCGTCGGCATGCTCCATTATGGCGCTGTCGAGCGATTTATATGTTGTTTTAGCGCGGTACTTATCAATAGCGGCATGGTTACCCAGCAACGTTTTATCGTTTTGACTCAGTGGTTCTACTATCCAATTGAATATGGCTGCATCGTCGTTGTACAACCCTTTGGCAGGTCGCCAATCATCTGCTTTTATAAATGCACGACCGGTTGTATCGTCGGGAATGGTATGCCAAAGCGTATTAATAAACGCGGGGTATTTTATAAAACCTAATAAAGTACGACGAGTTAGGTTCATCCCGTGCCCATTACTGTAGGGCTCAAGTTTTGCAACTATGCGCAGTGTTTGTGCGTTACCTTCAAAACCACCGTGATCGCGCATCATGTAATTTAGCGCTATTTCACCACCATGACCAAAAGGCGGATGGCCAATATCGTGCGCCAAACACAGTGTTTCGAGCAGTCCGGTTGATGGAAAGTGCGTAAAGTCGCTATGTTGCGCTTTTAAATGGCGCAATATGCCAGTACCAATTTGCGATACTTCTAAAGAGTGGGTAAGGCGAGTGCGGTAAAAGTCGTTTAGGCCAATGCCCATAATTTGGGTTTTAGCTTGCAAACGCCTAAATGCAGCTGCATGAATAATACGCGAACGGTCGACCTGCCACGGCGAGCGATTATCGTTAGGACGATGTTTATATTGCTCTATTATTCGGCTTTGCCATTGTTTATCCATACTGCTTACTCACACATAGTTAATATTATTAAACTTTGCTCAGTATACCGATGGACTTATAAATTGCGAATGAACAAATGCACTACATAGGCTCTGTTTTATCTAAAACCCAAATACACTGCTGAAAATTCAACCGTAAAAGGTCACCAAACCCCAGTTATTCGCGTTTATAAAGTGGCTTAGGTATAATGCGCCTTCGTATGCTTGTGTATAAACCATGCATAACTAAGTTTAATAGAGAGAATAGATGTTAAAAACGATTTTTAAGCTTTTACTAACTGTATTTTTTGTTTGGGCGCTTGCATACCCGTTTATACAAAGTGACGATGTTGAACTAGACGAGCAAACGTCAGAACAACCAAAAAAAGTGAAGAAAAAAGAAAAACCATTACATAATGTAAAACTGCCAAAGTTTTCAGAATTTAGTGATGTTAAAGAAAAAAAACATGCATTTTTTAGCTTTATTCGTCCGCACGTTGAAGCCGAAAATAAAAAAATATTACAGCAACGCGCTAAGCTCGAAATAGCACGCATGATGTTACAAAACGAATTACCTTTAGAAAAAAAGCAAAACAAAGATATTGCTAAAATTTTAAAGTCGTATGACTTACCAACCACAGTTGATACGCTAATACTTACGCAAGCACTACGCCGTGTTGATATAATTCCTAAAGAATTAGCGCTTATGCAAGCTGCAAACGAATCTGCATGGGGCACTTCGCGTTTTGCACGTATTGGCCTTAACTTTTTTGGTCAGTGGTGCTACACAAAAGGTTGTGGCATGGTGCCAAAACGCCGTAATACCGGGGCTGCGCACGAAGTTGCTGCGTTTAAATCGGTAAGAGCTGCTATAAACTCTTACTTTAAAAACATAAATACGCATCCTGCTTATAAAGATTTGCGCGCAATACGTGAAAACTTACGTCTTGAGCAAAAACCAATTTTAGCGACTGAACTTACACATGGTTTAATGTCTTACTCTGAGCGCGGTGAAGCGTATATAGAAGAGTTAAACACGATGATTAGCCAAAATAGAGCCTACTTTGATGAATAAATACATTTTTAATTGTACCAACGCTATTGTGTTAGTGCTGCTGAGCATCAGTGCATTTAATGTAAATGCGAGAGAATTTGTGATGTCGTATGACGGTTTTTACGACCGCTTAAAAGTTGTTAACAAAGGCGATTTTCAATATGCGCGAGTTAACTTTTACATTAGTGATATTGGTACTAATGAAACATGTGCGATTAAAAGCGGTACTATTTTAACCGAAAGAAACGAGTATCCACTTAACTTTACCGATAAAGCACAATTACTATTGCCGTTCGATAAGCAGCTTGATACCGATAAAGCGGTTATTGTAGTAGAGCCGCTCAATCCTGTACACGATTGCCAATTAAAGCTACAAATAGAAGCAAACGAACTTGAAGGTTTAGCACTTTCAAAGCAGTCGTTATATACCATTAACGAAGAACTTGATGAGCTGTTAACTGATTTGTCGGGCTTTTTTGTAAGTAAATTAATGTGGTTTTTATTACCAGAGCAAAAGGGCGTAGCAGTTACATTTAAAAGCCCAATGCAATTTGATGATAAGAGCATAACGTGTGAAAAGTCAGTGTGTTATTTTGCAGTTGAAGATAGCTGGGAAGATGATAGCGTAGTGCTTGGCGATATATCGAACGTTATTAAAGTAACGCCTTGGATTGTTAAGTAGCTCACATACAAAAAGCGGTATTTAGCCGCTTTTTTTGTACCAAAATCAGTACTCGTTTTTAGTCTTTTGTTTTTATTTAATAAGTGGCGCTGATGAATCGCGCTGCATTAAAGTAGGTTCAAAAAAACGATTTATAACGAGGTTTTTATTTTGATATACGTCTTTAAGCACTAATTTAGCTGCCATTTCGCCCATTTTCCCGACCGGATTATCTATGGTCGTGAGTGTAGGGTATAGGTAGTTTGCAAAAATAACGTTATCAAATCCAACAATCGATAAATCAATTGGTAAGTTATAACCGTGCTCTCGTGCATACTTCATGGCACCGGAGGCCATTTCGTCATTGGCGCATACCAGTGCAGTAAAGCTAAGTTTTTCATCAATAAAATGTTTTAAGCCTTTACTACCGCCAGTTTCGTTAAAGTCGCCAATATAATAAAGCGTAGGATCAAATTTAACACCAGCCTCTGTAAGCGCTTGTTTGTGACCTTCTAAGCGGTTAAAAGCATCGGCTTTAAACTGCGGGCCTGCAATATACGCTATTTGTGTATGGCCTTGATTTAATATCGATTTAGTAGCTAGGTAACCACCTAATTGATTATCTAGACTGATACAGTTGTCTTTTAGTTGCTCTACGTAACGGCTCATTAAATAAACGGGTGTAGAGCCTTGGCTTAGTTTTATTAGGTAGTCGTCTGAGACGGCTTCTACGTGCAAAATAATGGCATCGCAGCGTCTGCTAATTAAAAACTCAATGCCTTCTTGTTCTTTGTCTTCTTCACTGTGTCCGGTGGTAATAATAACGTGTTTACCCGCAGCACGAAGCTCTGACTCAATACCTGCCATCATTTGGGCAAAGAAAGGACCATGTAACTCAGACACTAAAATACCGACACTGTTAGTACAGTTAGAGGCTAAAGATTGCGCTATTGAATTAGGCTTGTAGCCAAGCTGCGCCATAGCATCAAGCACTTTTTGTTTAGTTTTATCGCTTACACGGGTATTTTTGTTCATCACGCGAGAAACGGTGGCTAACGATACGCCCGCAAGCTCTGAGACTTGATAAATTGTTGCCATGTTATTTGTTCACTCGCTTATCCTTAACTACTTCGGCTAAATAATACCTTAGAGTATATATCTTAACTAGCTGTTAGTTTAGATTGAATATTTTCAACAACCTGATTAGTCAGTGTATATTTTTTCATTATGTAGGCAACAAATAATGAGCCAAAAGCAGGTAGTACAGTGAATGACAGTAAAATACCGTGTTGGGTATCAAGAGTTTGTACTGCATCGGCCTGATAACTGTAAAAAGATAACAACCAGCCTGCAATTGCGCCGCCTACAGCCACGCCCATCTTAATAAAAAATATAACGCCTGAATAAACCAAACCCGTAATGCGTACACCTGTTTTTTCATGCCCGTAATCTATGGTATCGGCCATTTTTGCCCACAACAACGGGGTTGCCATATCTAAAAAGAATTTCCATAAAATAAAGGCAGTAAATGCGAGTACTAATTGATCTTTACTAATAAAGTAACTAAAACCACAAATAGCGGCGGCAATAACTTGTAAGCTTATATAGGCCTTTATTTTGCAAAAGCGTTTTGCAAGTGGTTGAGCTAAAGCACAACCTACCATGCTGGCTGCAACACCTAGCGTCATAAATAAGGTGATTAAATCGTCTCGACCTAAATAGTATTTTACGTAGTAAACAGCAAGCGTAAGCCTTAATACTTGCCCGGTAAGTAAAAAGAATGCAGCTAAGCAAAGTGTTCGCCATTGATCGTTTTTAATTAATGCTTTAACACTTTGGGCAAAGGGAATGTTTTGCTCTTTAGGCTGTTGTATACGCTCTTTTGTGCCTAAAAAACAAAGTAAAAACAGTACAAAACCTAAAATACTCATTGCAGTCATTGTGTATTGATAGCCCTTGGCGGCATCGCCTTGGCCAAAGTACTCAACCATTGGCATAGTACAACCCGCTACTATTACGCCGCCTAGCATACCAAATACAAACCGATAAGACTGAATGGTTACGCGCTCTTTTGCGTCGCTTGTAAGTACGCCACCTAAAGCACAATACGGAATATTAATAGCGGTGTAGACAACCATAAGCAAAGTGTAAGTAGTAAAGGCATAAATTATTTTATCGGTGCCTTCTAAATCGGGCGTAGTGAACGCTAAAATACTAATAATGGCAAAAGGGAGGGCAAGCCAAAGTAAGTAGGGGCGAAAGTGCCCCCAGCGCGTATGTGTTTTATCAGCAAGGTTACCCATTAACGGGTCGGTTACGGCATCAAAAATACGCACTGCTAAAAACATAGTACCTACAACAGCAGGCGATAAACCCACTACGTCTGTGTAGTACAGCATTAAAAACATCATAACTGTTTGAAAAATAATATTACTGGCGGTGTCGCCTAAGCCATACGCTATTTTTTCTTTTACACTGACCATGATTATTTATCCCGCTTTATACTTGTTTTTAGTTATGGGTATACTTTTATCTTTTAGAGATGAGCTCTTTATAAGCTAAGCCACTATTTTTAATAGTGCGTTGCTGCGTCTTATAATCTACATACACAATACCAAAACGTTTTAAGTAGCCTTCTGCCCATTCAAAGTTATCCATTAAGCTCCAAGCAAAGTAGCCATGTATAACAACACCTTGTTCAATCGCATTATGAACCGCATTTAAGTGATCATTATAGTAATTTAAACGATCTAAGTCGTTAACTTCACCATTATTATATGTATCGGGCATGGCTGCGCCATTTTCGGTTATATAAATAGGCGGTAGGGTGTATGTTTTATTTAGCGATACGAGCAGGTCGGTGAACGATTGCGGGTAAACTTCCCATCCCATATCAGTCAACGGGCCCGTTGGTGCAATGGGTTCATAAATGTCAGTAGGATGCGCCTTATAAACTTGGCGGGTATAAAAGTTGATGCCTAAGTAATCAATTGGCTGAGAAATTAATTCCATATCACCAGGGTGTATGTCTGGTAAATGATCGCTTGGTAATTGGTTTATTATATCGGGGTACTTACCATCCATTATTGGTTTCATGTACCACTGATTTAAGTAGTCATCAGCGTATTTGGCACTGTCTATGTCTTGTTGAGTATCTGTAAGTGGGTACGCGGGTGTAAAGTTAAGCACAATGCCGTTTTTAGTATTAGGCGATGTTTTATTTAGCACGCTCATGGCCAGACCATGAGCGAGTAATAAGTGATGAGCTGCTTTTTTACCATACTGTTTACCGACCAAGCCCGGGGCATGTATGCCAATTTCGTAACCCAAAAACGCGCTGCAAAAGGGTTCGTTTAATGTAGCGTAAGAATAAACTCGTGTTCCAAATGCGTTAGTAATTAGTTCTACGTATTGCTCAAATGCGTAAGCAGTTTTTCTGTTGAGCCAGCCGCCTTCATCTTCAAGGTGTTGCGGTAAATCCCAGTGGTACAAAGTAACAAAGGCTTTTATATTTTTTCGTTTTAGCTCATCTAAAATATCAGTATAAAACTTAACGCCTACAGGATTTAACTTTCCGTCTTGAGTCATCACGCGAGGCCATGAAATAGAAAGCCTGTAAGCATCAACACCTAGAGACTCTATTAAATCTATGTCTTGTTGCCAATTATTGTAATGATCGCAGGCAATATGACCATGTGAATTGTCAGCAATTTTACCTGCAGTACTACAAAAGGTATCCCAAATACACGGTAAGCGATGCTCATACCCGCCCTCTATCTGAAATGATGCTGTAGCTACACCATAAACAAAGTCTTTTGTTAATAGAGGTGAATTAAATGGTAATGATATTTTTGTCATTGGTTACAAACCTTTTTGAGAACTTAATTGCACGCTTAGCGCTTATTTTTACTGACTTTCAGCGGATACAAAACATTATTAAAAATAAAAGTTGTTGAAATATGTAACATGTTCGTATTTAATTAGCCGTGAAAGCGCTTACATTTTTAGATTAATGTTAATTAATCTTCAGGTCAACTCTTAAATACTGCGCCTTAGCGGGGTTTGTATTAATTACTTACTGAAGATCAATTTATAATAATAAATTGCGGAGAGCACATGGCTAGTTCAGCACCACTGACATCACACACACAGTCGCAAAACCACCAAGATAAAAACTATGGTTTTGCACTTACATCTTTAACTTCACTGTTTTTTATGTGGGGTTTTATTACCTGCTTAAATGATATTTTGATTCCGCATTTAAAAGCGGTTTTCGATTTAACGTATGTACAAGCAATGCTTGTGCAGTTTTGCTTTTTTGGCGCTTACTTTTTAATGTCACTCCCTAGTGGACACATTGTTAAAAAGCTTGGTTATAAAAAAGGAATCGTGGTTGGGCTTTTAATTGCGGCAGTAGGGTGTATCTTATTTTACCCAGCAGCGTCTTTACATAGTTATCCTGTATTTTTATTTGCTTTATTTGTACTTGCCAGTGGCATAACGTTATTACAAGTATCTGCAAATCCTTATGTAAGTTTGTTGGGTTCAGCAAAAACTGCGTCGTCTCGTTTAACACTAACCCAAGCTTTTAACGCGTTAGGTACTACGGTTGCGCCATCATTTGGTGCTCTGTTAATTCTGGACTCAGCGTCAGAAGCCTTTTTAACACCGGCACAAAATGCAGAGTCAGTTCAACTTCCTTACCTCCTTTTAGCTGCAATGCTTATTTTACTAGCCGGTATTTTTGCATGGCTTAAATTACCAGACATTATGAGCGAGCAAAAAGCAGAAGCCGAAAAATCAGAGGCAATTGAAGGCAGTGCTTGGCAGTATCGCCATCTTGTATTAGGTGCTGTGGGTATATTTATGTACGTTGGCGCAGAAGTGGCAATTGGTAGCTTTTTAGTAAGCTTTTTAGCACAAGAAAATATAGCAGGGCTAAAAGAGCATGCTGCAGCTCATTACATCACTTATTATTTTGGTGGTGCTATGGTTGGGCGTTTTATTGGTGCTGCTGTAATGCAAAAATTACCTGCTGGTAAAGTACTTGGCTTCAATGCAACCATGGCTATTATTTTAGTCGTTATTGCCATGAGCACGTCGGGTCAATTAGCAATGTGGTCAATACTATTGGTTGGTTTATTCAATTCTATTATGTTCCCCACTATTTTTAGTTTAGCGTTAAATGGGCTTGGTAAGCATACAGCTCAAGGCTCTGGTATTTTGTGTTTGGCGATTGTGGGTGGTGCAATAGTGCCACTTTTACAAGGTGCACTTGCTGATAGTGTGGGTGTTCAACTTTCGTATGTTTTACCTATTTTATGTTACATATTTATCGTGTTCTATGGTTTAAGCGGTAGCAAACCAGTTCAAGCGCAGGAGACTCTATAATGAAAACCCCTTTTACACTTAATAAAATAGCCTTAGCAACATTAATTGCATCAGTAGGTACTTTATCGGCTTGTTCAAACGACGCAGTGACATCGGTTGAAACTAATGAAACGTTATCTAAAACAGCGCAAATTTGGCCAAAACTTAATATTGCTGTTAAAAAAGATGCCGATATTGAAGCTAAAATAGTTAACTATTTAAAAGCCATGACACTTGAGCAAAAGGTTGCTCAAATGATTCAGCCAGAAATTCGTGATATTACCGTTGAAGACATGCGTAAATATGGCTTTGGTTCATATCTTAATGGCGGTGGTGCATTCCCTAATGGTGACAAACATGCAACACCAATGGACTGGGTGGCCTTAGCAGAGAACTTTTATCAAGCTTCTGTTGATGACTCACTTGATGGCAGTAGTATCCCAACTATGTGGGGCACCGATGCAGTACATGGTCATAATAACGTAATTGGCGCGACGCTTTTTCCACATAACATTGGTTTAGGCGCGGCTAATAACCCAGATTTAATAGAGCAAATAGCGTCTATTACCGCAGTAGAAGTAATGGCTACGGGTATTGATTGGGTATTTGCACCCACAGTTGCCGTAGTGCGCGACGATCGCTGGGGAAGAACCTACGAAGGTTACTCAGAAGATCCAAAAATTGTACATGATTACTCAGCAGCCATAGTAAATGGCTTACAAGGTAAAGCCGATGGCGACTTTTTAAGTGACAAGCGTGTAATTAGTACGGTTAAGCACTTTATTGGCGATGGCGGCACCGTTGATGGGGATGATCAGGGAAATAATATAGATAGCGAACAGTCGCTATTTGATATTCATGCCCAAGGTTATGTAGGTGGCTTGTCTGCAGGTAGCCAATCGGTTATGGCGTCTTTTAATAGCTGGAATGGCGTTAAAAATCACGGCAATAAATACTTACTTACAGATGTATTAAAAACACGTATGGGTTTTGATGGTTTTGTAGTGGGCGATTGGAATGGCCATGGGCAAATTAAAGGCTGTACTAACGAAAGTTGTGCACAAGCCGTTAATGCTGGTCTTGATATTTTTATGGTGCCAACAGGTGCCTGGAAGCCACTTTATAACAATACAATTGCGCAAGTTAAGTCAGGCGAAATTAGTATGTCGCGTATTGATGATGCAGTGAGCAGAATATTACGCGTAAAACTTCGCGCTGGTTTATTTGATAAACCAAGTCCGGCTAAGCGTCTTTACTCGGGTAAAACAGAACTAATTGGTGCGCAAGAGCATCGCGAAGTCGCACGCCAAGCTGTGCGCGAATCGCTTGTATTACTCAAAAATAAAAATAACCTATTACCTATCGCAGCTAATCAACGTGTACTTGTTGCAGGTGATGGTGCTGATAATATAGGTAAACAGTCGGGTGGTTGGAGTATTACGTGGCAGGGGACTAATAATAAAAATGCTGATTTCCCTGGTGCTACTTCGATATATAAAGGGCTTGAAGAGCAAATATCTGCAGCAGGTGGAAGTGTTACTTTAAGTGCTGATGGCACGTTTGAACAACGTCCTGATGTTGCTATTGTTGTATTTGGTGAAGAACCTTACGCAGAAGGGCACGGCGATAAAGATAACCTTGAGTTTGAGCGCGGAAATAAAAAGTCATTAGCACTTTTAAACTCGCTAAAAGAGCAAGGTATCCCTGTTGTATCGGTGTTTATATCAGGTCGACCTATGTGGGTTAACAGCGAACTTAACGCATCTGACGCGTTTGTAGCTGCATGGTTGCCAGGTACAGAAGGCGCAGGTATTGCTGATGTTTTATTAAAAGCGGCAGACGGCACCATTCAAAATAACTTTAAAGGTAAATTATCGTTTTCTTGGCCTAAATCAGCGGTACAAACTGCAGTTAATAAAGGCGATGAAAATTACGACCCATTACTCCCTTATGGTTTTGGTTTAACGTACGGCGATAAAAACGTATTAGCTGACGACCTTGATGAAGACTCTAAACTTGATAACTCAGGGCTTACGAGTATGGATATACTTGTTGGTGCACCTGTAGCACCATGGCGCTTATTGTTAAAATCGGGCGATGAGCTTTTAGATGTATCGAGTAGTACTCATGAATTTGGTGCAATTAAATACCGAACTGAGGACAAAATAGTACAAGAAGACGCGCGCCAATTTAACTTTAGCGGTGCAGAAAAAGCCAGTGCTGAAATAGTAACAAGCTTTGCAGAAGATACCATTGCCTACGTTGAAGCCGATAGTGTGATTAGCTTTGATATTAAATTAAACGAAGCACTAACGAGCGATATAGCACTTGCTATGAATTGCTCGGGCGAATGTGGTGCAAGCATTGATTTAGCAAACGTAGTGGATAAAACCATTGAGAATAAATGGCAGTCAGTATCAATCGATTTAGGTTGTTTTGCTGATAAGGGTGTTAATTTTGCAAACCTAACAAGCCCATTTAGCTTACGCAGCAATGGTAAAGCATCAATTTCTGTGGCTAATATTCAGTTTGTGCCAAGTAAGGCAGGCGAGGCTACACTGTCTTGTAAGTAGTTTATTAACTCTATTGTGTGTATACCAAAGCCCTTCGAATGAAGGGCTTTTTTTATGTAGAGGATTAATACTAACCTGCATAAATACTTGAGCTAATTGATATAACTAAATAGGAGCAAGTCGCTATAAATACAAAGAGTTACCACGTTTTTATAGGAGGAACCTTTTTTATAATAGCTTGTAAAATAATTAGCACTGCATTAAGAGGTTTTTTTCGTCAAAGCTAACTACTTTATCTCTGCCGGTTTCTTTAGCAAGGTAAAGGCGTTTATCAGCCAACGACAGTAAGTCTTTTACACTCATTTTACCATTTACAGAGTGACTCACTCCCGCGCTCACAGATAGTTTTATATGCGCGTTTTGATAATAAAACGGATGCTTAGAAATATTTTCACGTAAGTGCTCTGCATATTCTTTAGCTGCTCGTAGGGAATAGTCTGGTAGTAATATTGCAAATTCTTCACCGCCTATTCTGGCGCTAATACCTTCATCAAAAAATTGCTCTTTTATGTGCTGCGCAATCCATTTAATTGCTTGATCGCCCGTGTCGTGGCCGTACTTATCGTTTACATGCTTAAACAAGTCGATATCTAGAATAATTATAGATACATTTATATCATTGTTATTAGGTTGTTTAAGGACTGCTTTGGCGTTATTAAAGAAACCTCTGCGATTAAATAACTGTGTAAGAGAGTCGGTATTGGCAAGGTTCGATAGCGTGTATTCACTATTAGAAAATAACAAAAATGGCAGTATAAGAGCACTCAGTGTGGCTAATAGTAAATGACTAATAAGCACAATTTGCAAAGGGGTTGCTACATCTTGAATACTCGAACTAAGTACGGGTATTGATAGAAATATAGCATTTAAAAACATAACTCCACTGTGCACTAAAAAGCAGGTAATTAACGCCTTTTTCTGGGCTTTAGCAACAAAGCTCATGCTTTTGATTAAATACGCTGTGTAAATAAATAATCCGGCAATTACTAAACTCGTTAGCATTTTTGCTGCACCGAAAGGATAAATTGCCAATAACAATAAGCTAGAAAAACCAAATATGCAGTAAAGAGGCATTAAGCTAATATTTTGTACGTTTTTGTATTTATATAGTCCAACAATGATTAAAAGTGGGCTAGTAATCATTGAAACACTAGCTAAATAGTGGGTTATTAAAGGAAGATCTATGAATAAGCGCAAACATGCCAGTATTTCGGCTAATGCAAATGTGGCACAGGCTAAACCAAATAATAAAAAAGATGTTTGTTTTTTATATTTATAAATTGAGAGAAAAAATAAGCTTATGAACAAGTTAAGGATAAAAGAGAAGAAGATCACAGTAGGCAAATGAAACATGATTTATTCTCTTTATTATAAAATGATGAAATATATATTTAACTAACTATTGTAATTATTATGTATTAATAAGAAAAGGTCAATTCAGTTAAAAGGATTGCTTTTTCAATTTTCATATTTTACCTCAAGAATTATTAACGCCCGCTAAACCAAACTCTCTAAAGCTGATTTAATATCAGGATGATGAAAACGATAATTATGAACGAGCGCCTTTTTAGGGACTACAAATTGTCCCGTTGTTAGTAAGTCTGACATTTCACCCATTAATAGTTTAAGTACTGCAGTGGGCATAGTGATAAATGCAGGTCGTGATAACGCCTCGCCTAAGCTTTTACCAAATTGAGCATTGCTTATAGGATTTGGCGCAGTTGCGTTAACAGGGCCAGATATTTCTGGATGCTTAATAATAAAGAGTATTAGCTGAATCATATCGTCGATGTGTATCCACGACATTCCTTGCTCGCCATTACCAATTGGGCCGCCTAAACACAATTTAAAGGCAGGGAGCATTTTACTTAATGCTCCACCTTTTTTAGCTAAAACAATACCCGTGCGCAAAAGGCACACTCTGGTGTGTTCTGATTGCGCGAGTAGCGCTGCGTTTTCCCAGTCTTTACAAAGCTGGTGGCTAAATTCGTCGTGTGGGTTTTCAAAAGTTTCATCAATAGGGTTACTATTTTGTCGACCATAGAACCCAACGGCGCTTCCAGATATATAAGTATGCGGGGCAGTGCTACAAGCTTTAATAGCTTCACTAATTTGTTGTGTAACACCAATACGGCTGTCGCGTATTATTTGCTTTTGTTTGTCGCTCCAGCGTTTATTTACAATAGGTTCGCCAGCTAAATTAATAACAATATCAACAGTGTTAAAATCTACTGCATTGACATTGCTTACGGCTTTAACTTTATGGCCCAATAATACGTTTGCTTTAGTCGGATTTCGGCTAAGCACAGTAACAGTATTATGATGAAGTAAAAAAGGGCATAAGTGCTTACCAATTAATCCCGTCGCGCCAGTAACAAATATATGCATTATTAATCCTTACAATAAAATAGTAGCAAGTGATTAAAAAACATACTCGCTAGCAAACAGCTTTGCAAATTTATACGTAAAACAGGCTTTTATGATCACTTCGTAATTATTTCATTTAATTACCTTTTGCCTTACACTAAAGCCATATCATTAATAAAAGGATTAATAAATTGGCAAGTTTAACTGGAGTAAATAAAAGCTTAATAGTTTTTGCTTCCTTAGTGGTCGTACTCGCGGGGATAAAAGCGGCAAGTGTAATTATTATTCCGTTTATTTTGGCGGCGTTTATTGCCATTATTTGTAATCCGCTTATCAAGTTTTTTGCGCGCTACCGAATTCCTAAAGGCATTGCTGTTATGTTGGTAGTGCTTATTATAGTTGGCTTAGGTGTAAGCCTGGGCGGGCTTGTAGGGCAATCAATAAACGATTTTTCGCAGCAACTTCCTGAGTATAAAACACAACTCAAAGAAGAATTTGTATGGCTTGTAGATTTAGCATCTCAATACAACATACTGATTAATAAAGAGCAGTTAATCAATATGTTCGACCCAGGTAAAATGGTTGATGTAGCCACTAATATGCTCACCGGTTTAGGTGGCGTAATGGCAAACATGTTTTTAATTATTTTAACCGTTGTTTTTATGTTGTTTGAAGGGCCAATGCTGAGCAAAAAAATACATATGGCACTTGAAGATCCCGATAGCAAAATGAAGCAAATTGACCGCTTTTTAGAGTCTATTAATTCATATCTGGCAATTAAAACGCTAGTAAGTTTAGGTACGGGTATTATTGCTGCGTTTTACTTATGGATTTTAGACGTTGACTACTTTGTGCTGTGGGGGGTATTGGCATTTATGTTCAATTACATTCCTAATATTGGGTCAATTATTGCTGCTGTACCAGCTGTATTACTTGCGCTTATTACTCAAGGTCCGTTAATTGCGGGATTGGTTGCTGCAGGTTATTTAACAATAAATACGGTGATGGGCAATATTGTAGAGCCTAAGTTTTTGGGCAAAGGGCTGGGTCTTTCAACGCTAGTGGTATTTTTATCATTAATATTTTGGGGCTGGTTATTAGGTACTGTGGGTATGCTTTTATCTGTGCCCTTAACTATGATTGTAAAAATAGGCTTAGAAGCCAGTGCTGAAGGTAAGTGGGTTGCCACTCTACTAGGCAGTGGCGAAGACGTTGCTAAAAATAACTAACATCTATAACTATCAAGGGCTGTAAAATTAAAGCCCTTGATGGTTAAGTTATCAGTAAATACAGGGCTATTAATTAACAAACAATTTAATAGCGTCATCCACCGCGTTTATTGCGCCTTCTAAATATCCTGCTTCTTGTTTTGCAAACTCACTCGCTACAAAATGAATATTGAGGTTACTTATTTCCTCACCTAAGCCTGAAAAATCAAATTCTGGGTGCTGCGAAGGTTGAGTTTGATCGTCTCTATTAGCTACAAACTTATCGTCTGCCCAGTCTTTAATAAAATACCCCGTTGCCTTTTCAGCATCTTTACCATAAAAGTAGCTAAGCTGCTGGGCACAGGCTTGAATTAATTGCTCTTTAGTTACTTGGTTTCTTGATAAGTAGGGCACACCTATAAAGCCAAATAATGCGGCGTAATTGCCATCTTCAGCACTGGCATCGTGAATTTCGACCATTGGGCCTACGCGACTAAAGCATTGCCCTGATAAGTTTTTATCACGCCAAAATGCATGTTCAAAAGTAGCTATAAATTTGGCTTGTCCTGCCATCCATGTAGGTACACTACTAAGGCGGTTTATGAGCGTTGGAGTAGCCCATAGTTCAGGTGTTAAGTGTGTTGTAACCATACGAGCAGGAATTGCTGAAATTAGTTTTTCAGTAGTAAAGTGCTTTATATTACCTAAGTGATTAACCGTAATTTGCCAGTTATTATCACCTTTTTTAAGCTCAGTGACATTGTGTTCCAATAACACTGAATCAGGATTAAGTTGCTCGTATAAGGCAGTTATTAAGGTATTCATGCCGTGTTTGAGTCTAAATAACTGCATATCTCCAGCACCTGCAATTTGTTGAGGCTGCTTGGCGTTAGGTGCTTGATATAACACATCACCTTTGTTGTATTGCTCAAATATACTTAAGTGGAGTGACTTTACTAAAGCTTGGATTTTTGGTTGGTGAGGAAATATCCACGTAGGACCCAAATCAAAACTAACACCGTTATTTATTGGTGATTGCGCAGCAAAAATTCGGCCGCCTAATTGCGATTTAGCTTCCAGTAATAAGTACTCAATATTAAGCAGTTGTAATTTATACGCACTGTATAAGCCGGCCAGTCCGCCACCTATAATTATTACTGGTTTAGTCATTTGTTTACCTATTAGCTATTTAGCAATCTACTAGTAGATAGTTTGTTTTGATATGAATAAATTGTCAAGTAGACTAAAGGGAACTAGTAGTGAAACGTAATACCAATCTGCTTATATACGAGGTCTATTTAACGTTAAGAAAATTACGCTAGAACTAGGCAAAAATTTTTGTATCTAGTTGTTCTAAATAAAAAATTTTTAACGACGTTATAGTGCAATTTAATTCGTTAAATTGATCAAAGATTTATGCAGGTTGGTATAACTAGTTTAGTGTGCTTAAGTTACGTTAAAATGGGTGTTTTAGTGATTCTGTAAATTGATTTATAAGCTCAATTTCACAGAGTTTATAGCTAATGGCTGCTGTTGTCGCATTAGGAAGTTTTATTAAGTAACGCCATTGGCAGGCACTCTCAAGGTACTTTTCATTATTTTTAATGCTGCGCATAAATAACGGCAGTACTTGCGTATTACCTGTGCTTTCTTGTGATTTAGTTAGCTCATATTTGCGCTTTTGTATCCAACTGCCTTGTGCTTGCTTTACTTTATCAATCTGGCTATCTAGGCATTGAATATACCGCTTAGCTTCATCGGTTGTTGCTTTAGCGGCTAAAGTACATGCCTCATCTGCAAAGCTGTACTGGCTTGTAGCTAATAGCACAATGGCAGTTAGTTTTAATAAATAGTTACTTTTTGTCATTGTAATTAAACTCTAAGATAAATTGAGCGCCGGCTAAGTTATCAGCATCGGTAATGGTAAGCGTCCCGTTATACGACTTAACTAAATCAGATACAATCGCCATGCCTACGCCGTGTCCGCTTTCGTATGTATCGAGGCGAGTACCACGTGTAAGTAAAGATTCACGTTTATCCTCTGGCACACCAGGGCCATCATCGCTAATTCCAATACACAGAGTTTTACTTTGGATTACTTGTATTTCTACTTGCGAGCGACACGCTTTACAGGCGTTATCAATCAAGTTACCGAGTAATTCCATTAAATCTGTTTGGTCACCTAAAAAGTAATCTTTTTCGGTTACGGTGCAGGTAAAAATAATATCTTTATCACGGTATACTTTTGCCATAGCACTGAGTATTGAATCAAGTACTGGCTTAATAGGTGTTTGCTTTTTCCACGTGTCTGATGCACCCGTTGCAGCACGCTTTAATTGGTGCTCGATCATCACATTAATTCGGTCGAGTTGTTCTTGTGCATCGGCATCGTTTGCCAATGGACTTGATTTTAGTACTGCAAGCGGTGTTTTAAGTGCATGAGCAAGGTCGCTCAATGAGGCTCTATAGCGCTCTTTTTGGCGCTGTTGCGACTCAAGTAGCAAGTTTAGGTCTGCTTTTATTGTTTGCAGCTCTACAGGGTAGAGGCCTTTAATTTCTTGAATATCACCCGATTCAATCGCTTTTATTTCTTTATCGAGTCGTTGGAGTGGGCGAGCGCTCCAAATGAAACCAATCGCCATTAGGCCTGCAATTGCAATCCCCATGATAAACATCCAATCTACAAGGGTTTGCTTAAAGCCATCCATTATACGAAGTAGAGCGTCGTTACGTTTGACTAATATAAAGCGAGCTTGTTCTGATTGATCTATGTTGTTTAAAATTACAGTCAGGCTAAGTTGCCAGTACGCGGTATTATTATACTCCACGCGCCTGAAGTCGGCGGCACCTGCTTTGGTCTCTATTTGTTGAGGTACATAGTTTAAATTTACAGCTGATTCTGAGTTCCAAACAGGGTCATCATCGCGGTAAATCATTGCGTAGGTATCTGAATTTAATCTGTTTAACTCAGGCGCTAAAATAGTGCTGGGCATAATAATACCATGCTCAGTAAAGTCGACTTCAGATATTAGCGAGTAGAGCTGTGCCTCGAGGGTTTTTTCTGTCGCATCAACAAGTGAAGCGTAATACGCTTTGCCAATTGAATAAAATAAGATAGGGAGTGCGACTAATAAAACAAAGACAAGGATAAATCCTTGCCTTATTTTTAACGATATTTGCGGTATTACCACTGGCTTTTAAGCCTGTAACCACGCCCACGTAGTGTTTCTACTGGGTTTAGTACGCCTTCAGGGTCAAGCTTTTTACGCAAACGTAGTACAAATACTTCAATTACGTTTGAATCAAGGTCGAAATCTTGGTCGTAAATATGCTCAGTAAGTTCTGATTTAGAAATTACTTTTTGCGGATTTACCATTAAGTATTCAAGTACTTTATATTCGTAAGCTGTAAGGCTAAGTTCTTTATCATCAACCCATACTTGTTGTGAACGTGTATGAATTTTAATTGGACCCGCAGTCATTTCTGGATTTGCTTTACCAGCACTGCGACGAATTAATGCATTACAACGTGCAATAAGTTCTTCAACATGAAATGGTTTAGTAAGGTAGTCATCTGCACCTGCATCCAAACCTTCTACTTTATCCTGCCAGCGATCGCGCGCTGTTAAGATTAAAATAGGGATAGTAATGCCTTGTGCTCGTGCTTTATTGATTAGCTCAATACCGTCTATTTTAGGTAAACCTAAATCAACTACGGCCATATCAAGCGGGTATTCTGTAATGTGGAAAAGACCTGCTTCACCATCGTGACATAAATCCACGCTGTAACGTTCTTTTTCTAAAGCATTACGTAGGTTATCTGCTAAATGTAAATCGTCTTCAATAACTAAAATTCGCATTTGTTAATCCTTTTTCACTTCGCCGGTTTTTTTATTTATATGTAAATCAACGACGTGGCCGTCAGATTTGAGTATTCGTACGGTATAAAAATCTGTTTTTTCGGTAATTTTTAAGGTCTTACCGCCTATTGTTTTCTTTGCAAGTATTACGGCTTTCTTTTTGTCCACCTCAGCATGAGATGCTTGGGTGGCCGTCGCTGCTTGAGCAAAGTTAGCTAAGCTAACACAAGCAATAAAACCGAGGCTTAATAATACGCGCATAATGGAAAACTCCTAGACCAGACCCACTTAGTTTAATTAACTAAGTTACTAAAATTCAAGTAAAAACGCTAAATTCGCTTTTATCCCAGTAATTTTAATTAAAATCTTGTGAACAAACCCTGAATTACAGTGCAACACACGCTCTTAGGGTTTAATACACTTTTAAGCAGGGAACACTTTTTTGAAAGGTTTAACAATTGTATTTTCATAGATGCCAGCGGCAACGTAAGGGTCAGCTGCTGCCCACTCTCGAGCTGCTTCTATTGACTCAAACTCAGCAACAACTAATGAACCGGTAAAACCTGCTTCTTGAGGATCTTCACTATCGACTGCCGGAAATGGACCCGCAGTTAATAAACGGTTTTGTGAATCAAGCTCACTAAGGCGTGCTAAATGTGCCGGGCGTGCTGCTTTTCTAAGCTCTAAGCTGTTTTCAACGTCTGTTGAGTGAATCATGTACAACATAAGGAATCTCATAAAAATTGTTAAATTTGATTAACGCAATACTACCACAGCGTTGAAAATTGGTGAATTAAAAGCGTATTTACACAGGTTTACACTTCGATTTTATTTTTAAGCTGTAATTGCTTGAAAATCTCTGTGTAACACTGGTAGAGTCGCTGAAATATACAAAATAATAAAAAGGTTTTATGCATGAGCGAAAATAGAGAACGATTTAGTTCCCGTCTCGGATTCATAATGGCAGCGGCAGGTTCGGCTGTTGGTATTGGTAATTTAGTTGGTTTTCCGGTTTCTGCTACCAAAAATGGTGGTGGCGCATTCTTATTAATTTACGCTTTATTTGTCGTGTTCATTTGTTTACCAGTCATGATGGCTGAAATGGCAATGGGTCGTAACGCTCAAAAAGATCCACTTGGTTCGTACAAGCTATTATCTAATAACGATAAAAAATGGAAGCTAGCAGGTTTTTTAGCGGTGCTTACACCATTTATGATTGCTGTGTTTTATATGGTAATTACGGTTTGGATTTTTGGTTACTTAACGCAAACAGGTCTCGGTAATTTAGATTTACTTGCAGATCCTGGCCACTTTGGTGTTTTTATTAATAGTTACACTGTGTTTGGCTATATGGCTGTTGTGGTTATTATTGTTAACTTAATTTTATTAGGGGGTGTTAAACAAGGCATAGAAAAAGCCGCTAAATTTTTAATGCCTGCCTTACTTTTCATGCTACTTGCCTTAGTTACTTATGTATTAACGCTTGATAACGCAATGGCCGGTGTTAAATACTACATTATTCCTGATTTTTCTAAGATGAGTGCAAGTGTACTTAATGGCGCATTAAGCCAAGCGTTTTTCTCGCTATCGCTGGGTATGGGTATATTAATGACTTACGCGTCGTACATTTCTAAAAAGGATGACATTGTAAGTAGCGCTAAAATGGTCGCTATTACGGACTCACTCGTTGCGTTTGTAGCGGGCCTAATGGTGTTGCCCGCTATATTTAGCTTTGATCCAAACACAGACCCATCAGCACTTTCTGACTCGTCTGTATCAATGATTTTTGTATACCTACCTAAAATATTATTAGCACTACAAAATGATATTGGTTATGTAGGTGCGTCTATTGTTGCGTTCTCATTCTTCTTATTAGTATTTTTTGCAGCGATTACTTCACTTGTTTCAATAGTAGAAGTACCGACAGCAACACTAAGTGACCGTAAAGGTATTAGCCGTAAAAAAGCATTGGGCATCCTTACACTTTCAACCGGTGTACTTACTATTTTATGTACAATGTCGTTTGGTATGATTGACAGCCTTACTTCGTTCACCAGTTATGGCGGCGTTAATAAGAGCTTTTTTGATATTATTGTTGATGTATTTTACGACACAATTTTACCGCTTAATGGCTTAATGGTGTGTTTGTTTGTAATGTACCGCTGGAAAAAAGCACGCTTAACACAAGAGCTAAGCTTAGGTTCGCCTAATTATGCGGGAAGCTTGATGGAAAAGTACGTTAACTTTTCACTTTCAACGTTTATTCCTGTCATTCTAGCTGTGATATTTATAAATACAGTGGCGACTAAGTTTTTTGATTTAAAAATATTTGGTTTTTAAATAGACCTCTTTAAAAGCTTATTGAATAATAAAATGCCGCTCAGTTAAGCTTAGCGGCATTTTTTATAGGCGTTTTTTTACAGGTATCTGGTCTAACTATTATACCAACCTGCATAAATCTTTGATCAATTTAACGAATTAAATTGCACTATAACGTCGTTAAAAATTTTTTATTTAGAACAACTAGATACAAAAATTTTTGCCTAGTTCTAGCGTAATTTTCTTAACGTTAAATAGACCCCATATATAAGCAGATTGGTATTAAAGAGATTTAAAATGAATAAAATTATTATTGGGTTTGCTTTTGCTATTTTATCATTTGGCGCATTTGCACAAAGTGCTGATGGTTGGCCTAAAGGCGGTGCAATGCACACGGGCAATACTTATAATTTAGAGGGCAATAGATACAAAACTAAAATCAGTAAAATGATGGATGAAATCTACCCACAACTAAATGACGATTACCAAGTAGATGCAGTTAAAGCGCAAATATCAGCATGGGAGCAGTATATAGATGCTACATGTAATGTTGTTGGAGTAGCAACAGGTGCTGGTGGCTCTTGGCCCTCAACGTATAGTGTTAAATGCGAAAGAAGCCTAAGTTATGATAGATACTTTGCGACTAAAAATGCGCTAAAGTGTGTTAATAAATTGAGTAAAGAAGAGTTTGTAGGACGTAGCGAAAAGTTAAATTGTTTAATTCAAACATTAAATATAAAAATATTTTAGAGGCTACATAGCGCTACAGCTAAATTATACAGTTAGCTGTAGCATTTTAGGCTTTATAGCAACTCAATACTTACTGTTGCGCCTTTTTCGATATTGCCGCTTTGTGCTGGCACTACAATTAAGCAGTTAGCTTTACTAAGCGACGAAAGTACACCCGAGCCCTGTTTATTAAACGGGGCAACCACTAAGTCACCTTGCTCGTTAATTGTTGCTGTACCGCGCTGAAAGTCGGCTCTTCCTGGGCGCTTTTTAATAACGGATGTAGTAACCGCGTTAAATCGCATTTTAGGATTTACTTCACCAAGCCCCGACAGCTTTTGCAGTGCAGGCTCTACTAACTGATTAAACGTAACAGCAGCCGACACAGGGTTACCTGGCAAGCCAAAAAAGTAACTGTTACTTAATTTACCAAAGGCAAAAGGTTTGCCTGGTTTCATGGCTATTTTCCAAAAGTGGATATTGCCAATTTCGTTGAGCACTTCTTTCGTAAAGTCGGCTTCACCAACCGATACACCGCCTGAGCTTATTACGGCATCGGCAAGTTCGTTCGCTTTTAAAAATGCATTAGTGATGAGTTCTTTGTCATCAGGAATAATTCCTAAATCAATCACGTCTATATTTTTTTGTTGCAGCGCACTAATAATAACAGCGCGGTTGCTTTCAAAAATAGCGCCTTGCTTAAGCGGCTGACCAGGTTCAATTAGCTCATCGCCTGTAGAAAGCACGGCTATTTTTAGGGTTCTTACCACGTCTATATTGGCAATTCCTAAAGATGCAAGTAACCCCACATCAACGGCTTTTAATTTATCGCCCGCTTTTAAAATAACATCGTCAATTGCTATATCTTCACCAGCAAAACGTACGTTTTCATTTAGTTCTGGTTGCGCGGTAAACGTAATATTATCGCCATCAACCGAGGCGTTTTCTTGCATTACAACGCCGTTAGCGCCAGGTGCAATGGCGGCGCCGGTCATTATTCTTACGCACTGCCCAGGGGTAAGCGTTTCTTCAAAAACTTGCCCTGCAAACACGCTACCTACTTGTGTATAGGTTAAGCTTTTATCTGAAATACATAGCGCATAGCCATCCATTGCGGAGTTGTTATGCGCTGGTACGTTTATAGTTGATTTAACATCGCTTGCTAAAACGCGATCAACGCTTTGCATTATAGTGATGGTTTCAACGTCTTTAACAGGCGTTATTGAGCCAAGTATATTTTGTATTGCAGTTTCAATTGGCAATAAACCGGGTGCATTGCAAACATCGTTCATATATATTGCTTACTTAAATCATTTTATTTTGAAACAATACTTATAATGTCAAAGCTTTACAATACATGGTTGGGTTATTTTTTGCTTATAGCATGCACGCTTTCGTGCGGCGTAAATGCAAAAGAAACGCTGCAAGTAGCCGTAGCGAGTAATTTTAAAACTGTATTGCAAACCCTACTAAAAAAATCCCCATTACCTAATGTTGACGTGAAAATATCAGCCGCTTCTAGCGGTGTTTTATATTCGCAAATAGTGCATGGCGCGCCATTTGATGTGTTTTTATCGGCTGACGATTTTCGACCGCAATCACTTATTAAAGAAGGCTATGCCGAGCAAAGTAGCTTAATCACTTACGCGTTAGGCGAACTTGCTTTGTGGCAACCCAAAGCTGAAAAAGTAAATGATAAAGTAGCCATTGCTAATCCGCGTTTTTCACCATACGGGCGTGCCTCAGAGCACTACGCGAATAACCATTTTAAAAAGCCAGTAAATTATGTGTACGGTAATAATATTACGCATGCATTTCAGTTTGTTGAAAGTGGTAATGTAGGAATAGGGCTGGTGGCTGTTTCATCACTAAAGGCAGCTTACAGTAACACGCAAGATCAAAAATATTTAGATTACACCGTGCTGCCTACAAATCAATATCCCGATATAATTCAACAAGGCGTTATTATTAAGTCGACTAAAAAGCGTGCTAGCGCTAAGCAACTCATGCAATTTTTAATGACGCAGGCTACGCAGCAGCAGTTAATTGAATTAGGTTACAGAATAAAGGACAACAATGCTTCAAAGTGATTTAACCGCGCTGTGGTTAACTATAAAACTTGCCTTTATAACCGCAGTACTCCTTCTTGTTTTTTGTATTCCACTGGCTTACAAGCTCGCTGGCTATAACGGTAAATTTAAACCATTTTTAGAGGCATTAATTGCAATGCCTTTAGTGCTGCCGCCTACGTTATTAGGGTTTTACTTACTTGTTTTATTTTCGCCTGATCACGCTTTTGGGCAGTTTTGGTTTTGGCTAACGGGTACACAGCTTGCGTTTAGTTTTCAGGGAGTTGTTATTGGCTCGCTTTTTTATTCGCTGCCTTTTGTAATGCAGCCGCTTGTGGCTGGATTTAAACATATTAATCAAACCTATAACGAAGCTGCCATTGCGCTTGGATTAAGCCCGTTTAAACGCTTTGTGCATTTAATTATTCCGCTTTTAAAACCCAGTATTGGTAGCGCATTTGCTTTAGGCTTTGCGCATACATTGGGTGAGTTTGGTTTGGTATTAATGATTGGCGGTAATATTCAGGGGCAAACACAGATGGTGTCTATTGCGCTTTATGACCATGTTGAATCGTTAAATTATACGGCGGCGCATCAGCTTTCACTTATTTTACTGGCTATTTCGTTTGCCTGTTTAGTGCTGTTATTTAAGTTTAATAAAAGCATTGTAGGGGTTAAGCAATAACATGATTAAGTTAAGCCTTTTTAAAGCACTCAATAATTTTGATTTAGATATAAACCTTGAGCTTGAGTCGTTTAATGTATTGGGTGTTTACGGACCTTCCGGTTCGGGTAAGTCAACATTACTGCGTTGTATTAGCGGTTTAGAGCCTGCAAAAAGTGTTTATGTAAACAATCAGCCAGTGCATGAGTTGCCAAGCGATAAACGCGGTATTACGCTTCAGTTGCAATCGTGCCCGTTGTTTCCTCATTTAGATGTGGCAGGTAATTTAGCGTTTACACAAAAACACTGCGGGAATAAACAAACTAGCTTAACGCTAGAATACGTTGTTAAAGCGCTTGAATTACAAGACTTACTAAACCGTGACGTACAAAGCTTATCGGGTGGCGAATGCCAACGTGTAGTATTTGCGCGTACGCTATTAGCTGGTCAAAAATTTATAATGCTTGATGAGCCTTTTAGTGCGCTTGATTGGTCATTGCGTTTTAAAACGCTCACTAAACTTAGCGAGTTTGCAGTTAAGTTTAATATTAAATTTATAATAGTAAGTCACTCATTAAAAGAGCTGCTATTTTGCTGCGATACCCTTATTCAGCTTGATAAAGGTAAGGTGATAAACCAAGGTGCAAGTGCACACGTTGCAAAAGCTATTTATGCAAACGATAGACAAACACCGCTGAGCTTAATTAATTACAATGTGGTTAAATTTGATGAAGACTACGGGCTATATCAACTGCAATTACAGCAAAGTGAGCAACCGCTTTTTGTGCTTCCTGCACTTATAGATAGCAGTAATAAGCTAATTATAGAAAGTGAGCAAATGTCGTTTAGTGCGTTAAAGCCTGAGCAAACAACGCACAGTAATGTTTTAAAGTCGATATTAACTCAGGCTGAGCTTATTAATAATAAGTGGCAGCTAACGCTTAATGTAGATGGGCAAACATTGTATTGCTTGGCTTCAAGACGAGTGTGGGACAAAAACGACTTTAAAGTGGGCGATGTGCTTTATACAACAATCAGTAATCTAGAATAACTAAATGCTGCACACCGCACATTGACTGTTTTTAGCTATTTTAAAACGATTAAACTCCATGCTTAAACCATCCACCAGCAATAAGTGTTCGCTTAAGCCGCTGGGTAAACCAGCAAGCATTTTTAGCGCTTCAGTAGCCTGAATACTGCCTATTAGCCCCACAATTGGGGAAAGTACGCCGGATTCAGAGCAGCTTTGTGTTTGTTCACTAAAAAATTGCGATAAACAACCATAACAGTGGCTGTTTTCATCCATAGTAAAACACGCGACTTGTCCTTCCATACGTATTGCAGAGCCTGACACTAGCGGAACTTTAGCCTTAAAACAGGCGCTATTAAGCGCATTGCGCGTTGTTAGGTTATCTGAGCAATCAATCACTATATCAATGTTATTAAATAATTGTTCTGTAGAGGTACTTGCATCAAAAAATGCCTCAATAGTGTTTATGTCTATTTCACTATTAAGCGCGTTAAGCTGTTTTTTAGCAGCACTGCATTTTGAGCTACCAATATCACTTTCTTTATACAGTATTTGTCTTTGCAGGTTGGTCACGTCTATTTCATCGTTATCAACTAAGGTAAGCGTCCCAACGCCAGATGCCGCTAAGTATTGACCTACCGCACACCCAAGCCCACCCACACCAATAATTAAGGCATGCGATTGCCATAGTCGCTCTTGTCCGTCTATATCAAGCTGCGGGAGCATAATGTGCCGAGAATAGCGCAGTTGCTGCTGGTAAGTTAATGGTGGTTTTTGCATTTTTAAACTTCTCATACTTTTTTTGAACAATACCAATTTGTTAAATCCAAGAGCAAGTAGTAACGCTTTTTATTTGCACTCTAACAGTCCATCCCTCTTCACTCATATAGTGCAACTATAACGTATTAAAACAGGATTTACACATAACCATCTGAAATATATGAAATTTAATTAGTGGCTCAGTAATTGCTGTAATGTGTTAACTAAAACTTAACAAGTTCGAGTGCCTGCCTAGACAAAAGGGTGGGGCTTTTAATAAAACAACAATACGTTTACGAGGAAAATAAACATGCAACCGAGTTCTGGGTTTAACCTAATATCCTTTAAAGGAAAAATGAAAGTATTACATCTGAGTTGGATGGTCTTTTTTGTGTCATTTTTTGTATGGTTTAACCATGCTCCATTATTAGGTGCTATAGCAGGTTCGCTTGGGATCACCATGGCACAAGTTAAAACATTACTAATTTTAAATGTAGCGTTAACTATTCCAGCGCGTGTTGTGGTGGGTATGCTAACCGATAAATTTGGTCCCCGTATTGTTTATGCGGCACTACTTATTAGCTGTAGTATTCCATGTTTTATGTTTGCTATGGCAACCACATTTGAGCAAGCCGCAATAGCGCGTTTTGCTTTAGGCTTTATTGGTGCAGGCTTTGTTGTAGGCATTCGTATGGTGAGTGAATGGTTTCCTGCTAACGAGTTGGGTATAGCGGAAGGTATTTATGGCGGTTGGGGTAACTTTGGTTCAGCAGCAGCGGCTATGTTATTGCCAATTATTGCACTAATGTTTGGCGGCGAAGATGGCTGGCGTTATGCAGTAGGTTTAACCGGTGTATTAAGCGTTATATTTGGTGTTATTTGGTACTTAAATGTAACCGATACGCCAAAAGGCGGTACATACTTTAAACCTAAAAAAGTAGGCGCAATGGAAGTTACCAGTAAAGGAGACTTTGTATTACTGCTTATTATGAAAATTCCTATGTACGGCGCATTAGCATTACTTACTTGGAAGCTTTCGCCAACCGGTGCTAATCTAATTTCGGCTAATTTTGTACTTGCTGTGTATGCTTTTTTAGTCCTACTTTATATTTACGAAGTGTATAAAACCTTTGACGTAAATGGTCATATTTTTAAAGAGCCTGTACCTGAGTCGCATCGTTATGAATTTAAGCAAGTGGCTGTTTTAAATATTTTATATTTTACAACCTTTGGTTCTGAGCTTGCGGTTGTCTCTATGCTGCCGCTGTTTTTTATGGATGTATTTGCGCTTGATATGGTGTATGCCGGTATTTTAGCCTCTGCTTACGCATTTATGAACTTAGCATCTCGCCCTGGTGGCGGTTGGATTTCAGATAAATTGGGTCGTCGTATAACACTTATTGTACTTACGATGGGTCTTGCTGTTGGTTATTTTGTAATGGGCTTGGTTGATGCATCGTGGCCTTTATGGCTTGCTGTAGTAGCTGCTATGGCATGTTCGTTCTTTGTGCAAGCAGGTGAAGGCGCTGTATTTGCCGCAGTACCGCTAATTAAGCGTCGTTTAACAGGGCAAATTGCAGGTATGACAGGCGCATACGGTAATGTTGGTGCAGTAGTGTACTTAACGGCATTGTCACTTGTTGATTATCAAACCTTCTTTTTCATTATTGCGGGTAGTGCATTACTTGGCTTAGGCGCACTGTTTTTTATGAAAGAACCAGACGGACACATTACCGAAGTAAATGAAGACGGCACCGTTGAACTTATTTCAGTGACTTAAGGCATTATTGACTATGTTTGATGAAACACTCCACGCTAAAGCGCTAAAAAATGAACTCAACGTTTCATTTGGCGGGCACAGTGCTAAAGGGTTAAAAGCAGAAAACCAAGATGCGTTTGCAGCTCTTAATACCAAAGCGCAAGAAAAAGAGTCTAAAGGCGTTATTGCCTGCTTAGCCGATGGGTGTTCATCAGCAAAAAATGCTAAACAAGCGTCTCAACTTTCGGTTACTCATTTTATAAATGAGTATTTAAATACCCCCGAAAGTTGGGCTGTTAAAAAGTCAGTGTCGAAGGTATTAGCGAGTTTAAATCAGTGGCTTTATTCGCAATCAGTTAATTACAATCACCTTGGTCAACGCCAAGCCGATTGGATGACCACTTTTACAGCACTTATTTTAAAGTCGGCAACGGGTTATATATTTCACTTAGGTGATACGCGTATTACCCGCCTACGAGGAAATAAAATAGAGGCAATAACACGGGATCACAAAGTAAATGATACGCTAACACGTGCACTTGGCGCACAACTTCATCAAGAAATAGATGTATACGAAGTTGACCTAAAAGCAGACGATATTTATATATTAACCTGCGATGGTGTACACGATGTGCTCCCAAGTAGTGATATAGCTAAATTAATTAATGAACACGTTAATTTAGATCACACTAATTTAGAAAATGCAGCTAAAGCAATTACCGAACTTGCATTAGCGCGAGGTAGTGACGACAACGTAAGTTGTTTGCTTGTAAAAGTAGAAAATATTGCCGAGCAAAAGTTAGATGAACTTTATCATTCGCTAACACGACGAAAAATTCCACCTGCGCTTAATGTTGGGCAAAAAATTGATGACTACACGGTTATCCGTAAATTGCATGCCAGTAGTCGCTCGCATATTTATTTAGTGCAACAAGCGCCGGATATACCGCCTGTGGTTTTAAAAGCACCTTCGGTTAATTTTGAAGACGATGTGCACTACCTTCAAGGCTTTATAAGAGAAGGCTGGGTAGGTCAACGCATAAACCATTTAAACGTGATGAAAGTACTGAGTACGCAATCGCAAAGTCGTTTTTTGTATCATATTTGTGAGTACATGGACGGGCAAACACTTAGTGATTGGAAGCACGACGTGCCGCACCCAGAAATAACCCAAGTGCGCAGTATTATTGAACAAATAGTACATGCACTAAGGGCGTTTCAACGACTCGATATGGTACATCGTGATTTAAAACTCGATAATGTAATGATAGATGCGCACGGAAAAGTAACGCTAATAGATTACGGCACAGTAAGTGTTGCGGCTATGGACGAATCGGTTAAACAAATTGCGGATGATTGCCCACAAGGTACTGCCGACTACACCGCACCCGAAACACTTATTACTATGCATGCCGATTTTAAAAGTGATTTGTTTTCACTTGGCGTTATTGCATACGAGTTATTATGCTCAAAATTGCCTTACAAACCACTGCCACTTAACCACGTAGCGCCAAAAGATTACAGCCATTGGCATTACACAAGTATTCGTAAATACAGAGCCGATATTCCGTTTTGGTTAGATCAAGCCCTTATGAAGGCGCTTGCCCCTAAACCAGAGCTCAGATACCAAGCTTTTTCTGAGTTTATAAACGATATCAACAAACCTAATCCTTATTTAGAAAGTACCGCTAATAAAAGTTCAATAATGAAACGCGATCCAGTTATGGTGTGGAAATGTATTTCGCTGTGTTTATTTATTGCTTTGGTATGTGTATTAATAATTAAAACGTAGAGAACCAAAATGCTTAACTATAAGAACAACTTACCTATTATTTTTATACTGGGTTGCTTCACTACGCCTTCAATAAGCCAAGCTTCGCAAACTGATCTTGATTTTAGACTGCGTTTTGAAAGCGTTGATCAAAACAATGCCTTAAAAGATGCAAGCGGCTTAACACTTAGAACCCGCTTAACGCATCAAACAGACGAGGTTAATGGTTTTTCAGCCCTTATTGAAGTAGAAGACACTCGCAGCCTATTGGGCGTAGATGATTACAACAATACGGTGGGGAAAAACACTAATTACTCTGTTATTGCAGACCCAGAAAACACTGAGATAGACCAAGGTTTTGTTAAATATGCCCGCGATGGTCTATCGCTAAAAGTAGGACGCCAAGTAATAGCCCTTGATGGGCAGCGTTTTGTTGGGCATGTAGGTTGGCGCCAAGACAGACAAACCTTTGATGCAGCAACCATTAATTACGCATTTAATAACATAGATTTACAATACAGTTATTTAAATAAGCGTAACCGCATATTTGCTGACGATAAAGACATTGAGTCGTCCGATCATCTTATTAATGCAAGCTTTAAAACAGACTACGGTAAAGTGGTTTTATACAGTTACTTATTAAGTGACGATGCACTACAAGACGACAGTTTAGACACTTATGGCGTCTCTTTTAACGGTAATAAAACCCTAAACGACATAAAATTTTATTACAAAGCGGAGTATGCAACGCAGTCTGCCTCAACAAGCGTGAGTGATTTTGATGCCGATTACTATGCACTTGAAGGCGCTGTTGATTTAAATGGTTTGGGTATAAAAACAGTAACATTAAAAGTTGGCATAGAGTCACTTGGCTCTGATAATGGCGATTACGGGTTTGAAACACCGCTTGCCACGTTACATAAATTTAATGGTTGGGCAGATACATTTTTAAATACACCCGCACAAGGCTTGGACGACACTTACATAAGCTTAAATGGTAAAGCGTTTGACGGAAAATGGCTGGTGGCTTATCACAGTTTTGATGCTAATGAGCAATCAAATGGGGTTGACGATTTAGGTACTGAACTAAACGTACAATACGTTAAACCTATTAATAAACAATACGCAGTGGGTGTTAAATATGCTGATTACTCAGCGGGCGATACTGCAGCTAATAAAGTCGATACTCAAAAATTGTGGGTATGGATGAGCGCTAAATTTTAATCCTCACTATCTTCTAATATCCTCTTGTAATTTATAGCGACACAAGATGGTGCAATTGCACCATCTTGTGGGGCTTTATGCTTTTTACTTCTGCACCAATGTAGGCAACTTGCTGATTTTAAATGCTTATATATTTGGCTTACATATTGCTATAACAATCCTATAACAAATCATTCGATTTCAATTTTAGTCAATTACTAAAGTAGATATCATTTTAAGGTGAGTAAATGCTAAGCAAGCAGCGTGTTGTAGTGGTAGGAAACGGAATGGTGGGGCACCATTTTGTGCAGCAGCTGGTTTCTCAAAATCAGGCTGATGAGCAATTTGAAATTACCGTATTGAGCGGTGAAGACCGTTTAGCGTATGACCGCGTGCAACTATCCTCTTTTTTTAAAGGCAAAACCGCAGACGACCTAGCACTTACATGCAATAAAACCTATGACGATTGGCAAGTACGCTTTCATACTCATTCTAAAGTGGTTGACATAAATCGTGATGCGCAAACTGTAACAACCGCTAAAGGGGAGTTGTTTGAATACGACAAGCTTGTGCTTGCTACAGGTTCATTCCCATTTGTACCGCCTATACCGGGTAAAGATCGTGAGCATTGCCTTGTTTATCGCACCATTAACGATTTACACGCAATAAAAAACTCAGCCCACGGCAGCAAAGTAGGCGTGGTAATTGGTGGCGGTTTACTGGGTCTTGAGGCTGCAAACGCATTAAAGCAATTGGGTTTAGAGACCCACGTAATAGAATTTGCACCGCAACTTATGGGTGTACAAGTTGATGCGGGGGGCGGTCGGTTACTAAAAAACAAAATTACAGATTTGGGCGTTACTGTACATACGTCAGTGGCGACTGAGGAAATAGTAGAAGGTGAAAGTTGCCGTTACAAAATGTGTTTTAAAGGCGGCAAAACCCTTGAAACCGACATGATTGTATTTTCGGCGGGTATTCGCCCTTATGATAATTTAGCCCGCGAGTTTAATTTAGAGTTAGGCGAGCGCGGCGGTATTGTAATTAATAACCACTGTCAAACGAGCGACAAAAACATATACGCAATTGGTGAATGTGCACTATGGAATAATTTTATTTTTGGCTTAGTGGCACCCGGTTACGCCATGGCTAAAATTGCAGTTGGGCATATTTTACAACAGACCCAGCAAGGTACTTTGCAAAGTACTGGCTTAGACAATAAAGCCGATGAATTTAGCGGTGCCGATATGAGCACCAAGCTTAAATTAATGGGTGTTGAAGTAGGCTCTATTGGCGATGCACATGCACGCAGCGAAGGTGCAATAAGCTATTATTTTGAAGATCAACCCAATGGTATTTATAAAAAAGTAGTCACTAATTCACAAAGTAATAAGCTGATTGGCGCCGTGCTTGTTGGCGATACCAGCGATTACGATAATTTACTGCAATATCATTTAAACGACATTGAACTTACCACCGCCCCAGAAGCGCTCATTATGCCCCTTGCTGGCGACATAGCAGAGCTAAGCGCCGATGACTTGCCTGATGACGCCATTATTTGCGCTTGTCATAAAGTAACTAAACACACCATTGAACAAACAGTCGCTAAAGGCTGCATAGATTTGGCAAGTGTGCAGCAAAGCACCAAAGCCAGTACAGGCTGTGGTGGTTGTGAAAAACTCGTTCAAAACGTAATAAGCAGCGCACTCGCTAAAGCAAGTAACACTATTAACGTAGTTACTCTTAATGAGCCTGTTAAACAGCCCGCATAAATTAAAGCACACTAAAAGAGAGCAGTATGGCAACCGCAAACACGTCACCAACTATAAATAAAACGAGTTTAAAACAAACAACATGTGCTTACTGTGGTGTAGGGTGTGGTGTTGATATTTCACTTTTTAATAATGTGCCAACCAAGCTTGAAGGCATGCGAGAGCACCCCGCAAACTTTGGTCGTTTATGTGTAAAAGGCACGCATTTGCTCGACACAACAGGCAGTGATAATCGCTTAACGTCGCCTCTTATTAATAACCAATCCGTTACGTGGGATGAAGCAACCGACTACGTTGCCAATAAATTTAACGACATAATACAAAAGCACGGACCCGATGCGGTGGCATTTTATGTATCAGGGCAGTTACTTACTGAAGATTACTACATCGCGAATAAATTAATGAAAGGCTACATAGGCTCAGGCAATATTGATACAAATTCGCGCCTGTGTATGTCATCTGCTGTGGCAGGTTATAAACGCGCTTTTGGTGAAGACGTAGTGCCGTGTACCTACGAGGATTTAGAGCAAACTGAGCTGCTTATTTTAATTGGATCTAATGCAGCATGGACTCATCCGGTTTTGTATCAGCGAATGGAGCGTGCAAAGCAGCTTAACCCAAATATGAAAGTGGTGGTTATTGACCCACGAAAAACCGACACCGCTGAGCTTGCCGACACATTTTTAAATATAAAACCAGGCAGTGACGCCGCGCTTTATAACGGCTTACTTAATTATTTAAATGAGCATAACCACCTCAACACGCAATTTATTGCTCAGCACACAAACGGCTTTGAAAGCGCACTGCAAGAGGCAACAAAATGGAGCTGTGAGGCAGTTAGCGACTTTTGCGATATAGCAATTGAGCAAGTAACTGAGTTTTATGCGCTATTTGCTAACAGCCCAAGTGCGATTAGCTTTTATTCAATGGGTATAAATCAATCAAGCTCGGGTGTAGATAAATGCAACGCCATAATTAATGCGCATTTAGCCTCAGGTAAATTACTTAAACCAGGCAGTGGTCCGTTTTCGATTACTGGGCAACCCAATGCGATGGGCGGACGCGAAGTCGGTGGCTTGGCTAATCAGTTAGCGGCGCATTTAGATATTGAAAACGAAGCGCATCAGTCACTTGTACAACGTTTTTGGCTCTCGCCAACTATCGCTAAAAAAGCAGGCAGTAATGCTATTGATATGTTTGATGAAATAGCCGCAGGCAAAATAAAAGCAGTGTGGATAATGGCAACAAACCCAATGGTGAGCTTGCCTAACAACGCCGCTATAAAAAAAGCATTAGAGACCTGCGAGCTGGTGGTTGTATCTGACTGTATTGCAAAAAGTGATACGTTAAAATTTGCCGATGTTGCTTTTCCATCAACAGGATGGGGCGAAAAAAACGGCACAGTAACCAACTCAGAGCGCAGAATATCAAGGCAGCGCCCGTTTGTTGCACCTTACTCTGGTGCTAAAAACGATTGGCAAATTATGTGCGATGTTGCTAAAAAAATGGGCTTTGAAGGGTTTGATTTTACAGACCCAAGTGGCATTTTTGAAGAATGGGCACAATTAACCGACTTTGAAAATAAAGGCAGCCGACTATTAAATCTCTCTGGTTTAGTTGGGCTCACAAAAAGCCAGTACGATAACTTAAAACCCATTATGTGGCCTGTTGTTAAAAATCAGCCTTATAAAAACGGTCAGGTTTTTACAGATAACCAATTTAGCACCGCTGATAAAAAGGCGCGTTTTATACCTATAACGCCGCAACTACCTGTTCAACAAACATCAAGTGATTATCCGTTTGTAATGAACTCGGGTCGTATACGCGACCAATGGCATACTATGAGCCGCACGGGTAAAAGCACTGCGCTTTCATCGCATATTACACGCCCGTATATAGAAATTAATCCGCTTGATGCCAGTAAATTAGCAATTAAACAAAACGATTTAATAAGTGCAATTGCCCAAACAGGGCACGTTACCGCGCATGCAAAAGTAACCGATTCGGTGCGAAAAGGTGAATGCTTTATGCCTATTCATTGGAACAAACAATTTGCATCGTCAGCAACAGTAAGTGGGTTGTATCAATCGGTAGTTGACCCTCTATCTGGTCAGGCTGAGTGCAAACACGGCGCTGTTAATATAGTTAAAGCACCCTTTGTGCAATATATGCAGCTGTTTGCTAAAAACGAACTTGTTATAAACAGTGATTTTTGGCTCAAAGTTAATGCAAGCAATTGCTTTAATTACCAATTGGCGCTTAATGAGCCACAAAGTGATTTACTGTATTACTGCCAAACCTTAACTGGTCTAAAAGGGCAATGGTCGGCTATGAGCACGGCAAAAGCCATGCATGTGCAGTGTATTCAAAACGATCAATTAGCGTTTGTTGGTGTTATTTCTAATGAGCAAAAAGAAATATCACTTGAGTGGATAAACCATTTATTTGCAGAGCCATTACTGACTTTTACACAGTTACAGTCTTTGCTTTATGCAACCCCCGATGAAGAATTTACCCAAGGCGTGCAAGTGTGTAGCTGCTTTAAAGTAAGAGAGCAGCCGATTATAAACGCCATTAAAAACGGTGCAAACACAGTCGAGCAATTGGGGTCTGAACTTAAATGTGGAACGAACTGTGGTTCGTGTAAAACACAATTAAGCCAATTAATAAAACAACATTACAAAGCAGGTTCTAGCAGCATTGATGTTGCGGTTGTAATGTAAAGAAAAAAGGAAGCATATGCTTAATGATCAATTTGGTCGGCAGTTTAACTATTTGCGCCTCTCAATAACCGATGTATGTAATTTTAGTTGTAGTTATTGTTTACCAAACGGGTATCAGTGCGATACGCCGCGTAATTTTTTAAATAAAAACGAAATTAGCACTTTGGTAAATGCGTTTGCAGAGCTAGGTACTAAAAAAGTGCGTATTACAGGTGGCGAACCATGCTTACGAAACGACGTAACCGATATTATAAAACTCTGTAAAAATACACCTGGCATAGAAAAAGTAGCCATTACTACCAACGGATTTAATTTATTAAAGAAAATTGATGAATTTGCTGAAGCAGGGCTTGATGCGCTTAATGTCAGTATTGATAGTTTAAATCCGAGTATGTTTAAGCTCATAACAGGGCACGACAAACTTAACCTTATTTTAAAAGGGATTGAACGCGCGGTAGAGCTGGGCATAAAAGATATAAAAATAAATGCGGTGCTTGCCAAGCAGTTCAATAAAAACCAATTGAAGGATTTTCTAGCGTGGGTAAAACACCACAAAGTTACAGTGCGCTTTATAGAATTAATGGAAACGGGTGACGGCGCAACCTTTTTTGAAGAAAACCACTTAAGTGGGCAAACGGTTAAAGCACAGCTTTTAGCTCAAGGCTGGTTACAAGTCGTTAGGGGGAAATTAAATGGGCCCGCTGAGGAATTTTGTCATCCTGATTACGATGGTCGTATCGGTTTAATAATGCCTTACAGCAAAGATTTTTGTAAAAGCTGTAATCGTTTAAGGGTGTCGGCGCTGGGTAAATTACACTTATGCTTGTTTGCAGAGCAAGGTATAGATTTACGCGAACTGCTAAACGAGGACGATACTGCAGCGACCGTAAAGGCAATTCGAGCCGCTATGGGCAATAAAGAAATAAGTCATGAGCTAGATAAACGCTTAACAGGTGCGACAACTCACTTAGCCATGTTAGGTGGCTAATATGGGAGTTGATGTGAATACTCATATAGAAGCTGATATAAAAGCTAATATAAAAGTTAAGCGAGATTTTACAGGCGTTGTGCTTGCTGGTGGTAAGTCATCAAGAATGGGCACAGACAAAGCCGATTTAGTTTTAAAAAACAAAACGCTATTGCACAATGCGTGTGATTTATTAAAAGACGCAGGTGCTAAAAATACACTAATAAGCCGCAACGTTACAAATCCAGTCAAGTCATTGAACCATTATTCACCGAGCGATTATCCCTCAGAGAAGTACGTTAAAGATATATACCCAAATAGTGGACCCCTTGGCGGAATTTACTCAACATTAATAGCCACCGAGCACGATTTACTTATTACTGCGGTAGATATGCCACTACTCACAAGTAGTTTGTTAAGCACAATAGTGCTGGCTTCTCAGACAAATAACGTACAAAGTGTGAGCAATCAATTAAATCAGTCACAAATACATGCTTGGCACTTTGAAAATGAACCGCTACCGCTGTATATTCGTAATACACACAGTGTAAAAAATCATTTAAAACACATACTCACAAACGCAAACAGTCATAAATCAATAAAACAGTTTACCCAAAGCATTGGTGTGCAAACGCTTTCATGTAATAAAGCGCATGCATTAATAAACACCAATACACCGGCGCAATTTAAAGCTGTAAATGAGCATTTTGACCTAAGCATTAACCAATTGAGAAAAACATTATGAGCCACACAAGCGATACACAAATACCTTTAAATATTGCCGTACTTACAGTAAGCGACACGCGCGATGCGATTACCGATACTTCTGGTCATTACTTAATTAAAGCGCTAACTGAGGCGGGTCATCACTTAGCAGATAAAGAAATTGTAAAAGATGATGTTTACCAAATGCGCGCTATTGCATCGCAGTGGATTGCCGATGACACCATTCACGCTATTTTAGTGACTGGTGGTACAGGATTTACCGAACGCGATTCAACACCTGAGGCATTTGCGCCGCTGTTTGATAAAAGCGTAGACGGCTTTGGTGAGCTATTTAGACATATTTCGTACGGTGAAATTGGTAACTCAACTATTCAATCTCGTGCATTGGCAGGCCTTGCTAACAACACCGTTATTTTTTGTATGCCAGGCTCTACAGGCGCATGTAAAACAGCGTGGACAGGCATTATAAAAGATCAACTTAACTCAATGCATAAACCGTGTAACTTTGCACCGCACGTTACCATTGGTAAAAAGTGTGAATCGCGTGAGCAATAGTATGTTAAGCCACGTTGACGAAAACGGCCAAGCGAATATGGTTGATGTATCGCTCAAAGACGTAACCCTGCGCGATGCCTCAGCTGAAGCATTTATTAGCATGAGCAAGCTTGCCTTTGAACAAGTAATGCTTAATCAAAACAAAAAGGGCGATGTGTTAGGCGTGGCACGTATAGCGGGTATTCAAGGCGCTAAAAAGTGCGCCGATTTAATTCCGCTTTGTCATCCGCTTGCACTTACTAAAGTAGCTGTTGATTTTGAACTTGATGAAGCGAACAGCCAAATTAAAATAACCAGCTACTGCAAACTTGCCGGTAAAACGGGTGTAGAAATGGAAGCGTTAACAGCGGTATCTGTGGCTAGCCTTACTTTGTTTGATATGTGTAAAGCAGCCGACCCACTAATGGAAATTAGCGGCATGCGCGTTACTCAAAAAGCAGGGGGCAAAAATGGTAGTTGGCAGCGCGATTAATCCAAACGATGCAATATCTAGCGCCCAAAAAGTAGAGTTATTGTTTTTTGGGCAACTAAAAGAGCGGTTAAAGTGCAGTAAATTAAGCCTTGAGATTACGCAGCCGCTTACTATTTCAGAGCTTAAATTAAGATTAGTGAGCCAATACCCGCATTGGCAACCGTGGCTGGAAGAGCGTGAGCTACTTGCAGCGCTTAACCAAACTATGTCATCAAGCGACGAAATAGTGAAAGCAGGGGATGAGCTTGCCTTTTTCCCGCCGGTTACAGGTGGCTAATGAGCATACATATTCAAGTACAAACCGATGATTTCAATGTAGGTGACGAGCACAATACGCTTTGTAGTAATAATAAAAGCGATGGCGCTGTTGTCACCTTTACAGGATTGGTAAGAGAGTTCAGCAGTGGTGACAACGTTATTGCACTTGAGCTGGAGCACTACCCTGGTATGACCGAGCAACTCCTTCAATCTATTGCAGAGCAAGCACAAACTCGCTGGCAATTGGCGCGAATATGTATTATTCATCGCGTTGGTTACTTAGCACTTGGCGAGCAAATTGTGTTTGTAGGCGTGACCAGCCGCCATCGCCAAGCCGCGTTCGAAGGCGCACAATTTATAATGGATTATTTAAAAAACCACGCCACGTTTTGGAAAAAAGAGCACTTTAAAGACTCATCAAATTGGGTTGAGTTTAAACAAAGTGACAAACAAGCGCTGGGTAAATGGGAAAAGTGATGCAGATATTTCATTACTTGTGCTCTACAGGGGTTATATAGCTCTCAGTTTGCGTGTGAAGTCTGCGTTTTTCGTGTTATAAATCAGCAATATTAGATTGTTAGCCCGACCCAAGTCTGGAAGACATATGCGCACATCAAAAATGTTATATTTTACAATATTATTACTTGTTCTACTTTCAGCTTTTCTTGCTGTATGGGTATATGATTTAAAAGAAGGTAAAGATTTACTAAGCTTTACCATATCAACAGTAAGCTTTTGTATAGCCGTATTAGCTTTATTTATTACTGTTAGAACATATACATCAATTGATAGTGTAAATAACATTAGTAAAATGGAAGGTAACATTTTAGATAATGAAAATTACGTAACCTCACTTCCAGAGTTAATTAATCAGTTTAAGTCCCAAGATGAAAATACACTAGAGAAAGAAATTTTTGACTCTATTGAGCATAAACTAAAAAAAGAGTCAGAAACCGCCGTTCTTTTTGCCGATACCCTGCAATATATAATTGACCTAATTGTTTTATTTCCAGCTGTTTTTAATGCATCAGAAATTAACAAAGAGCTTTATAAAAAGCGTATGGACACAATTTTGTCAGAAGTTGATAGGCGCCGTGAAATATTGCACTCGGTGAGTAAAGGTAATTCAATTCAAATAACGGAAACAATAAAGCTATTTAAAGCTGTTGTTTCTTACCAAAGTTTTGTGGCTGATGATAATTTTAATATTCATGCAGACTTACTTCATGTGAGAGGTCCAATTCTTCGTAATCCAGTGACAAAAACCATTTACCATAATTACCTAGGTTTGTATTACAACAAAAAAGGCATGCATTTATTACGTGAGTCGCTAAATATGAACTCTGTAGATATTTTGTCGATTGATGGTTTAGAGCTGGCTCAAAAAAATATTAACACTATAGAGCCATCAATACTTGAAGAAGTAAGTATGTATCTTAAATCTGCCGCTGAGCAGTTTGATAAAGCACTTAAAGTATCTAGCGAAGATGTTATGTGGCCTGGTTTTATTAATTATAATAAAGCACGTACGGTATATTTTTTAGCTTTACTATCAAATACAAAGCTTAATTGGTTAGATATTCTCGACGAAGCAATCGAATCTCGCAGTAGATTGAATCGATTGATAGATGAGATTTTAATGATAGACAGATCAAAACCAGCCAATATTGTTAGCACACATTTAAGAGAATTTTTTCTGTATCAAGAAGAGTTAGCACGTACAGTAAAATTGAACATTTTACTGTCGGATAATTTAACCAGACAAAATAATGCACCTATTATATACAAAGGGATTAATATCTCTGATATATCAAACGAAAAACTAACTGACTTATTTGTATCAATACAAAAGTTTTCTACAGTAAGTACTTATCAAGAAAAAGTCATAAGTCGACTTAAGAATAACCTCGCTGTGACAAGCTAATAAAGCTTCAGCGAGAAAGTAGGATATATACTATCTTTAGACTTTTATTTTACGGCTTTTTTCTCATCATAAAAAAGCCATCTACCTATGCATGAAAAGTCATAGCAAGAATAAATGGCTCTTTATTAAAATGTTTTTTGGACTGAGCTTATTTTATTACACTTTTCCTATGCCCAAATCAGGCATTAAATTAAGCCTGTTATGGATAGCATGATGGATGAAAGATAACTTAGTTCGCACCGCTTGAGTTAGTACAAATGGGTAGGCATCGGCAAGTCCCATGCTGCGATTTAGTGAATTTAGAATAATCGAAAATTCCATCCAAGTATCTAAAATAGCATCAATCGATGTTTGTGAATTAAAGTAATAAGCACTTTGTGGCAATCGAAGCTCGTCTGCTTCATCTAATTCAAACTCATTACCCGTTGTTGAGCCTGTAATTGAAAAGTTTTTGGCTGTTTCAAGCGTATCGATAATGTGCATGTAATGCGCCCATGTTTCTGCCCAGTCTTCATAAGGGTGCATAGTAGCGTATTCACTAATAAAGGTTTCATGCCAGTTAGCTGGCGCACCTTGCTTATAATGAGTATCGAGTGCTTGCTGGTAATCTAATTCGTCATCACCAAAATATTGCTTACATAAAGTATGTTTTTTTGGTGAATTTGCAATTAGTTGATCAAAATAATAATGACCAAGTTCATGGCGAAAATGACCAAGTAAAGTACGATAACGCTCACCCATTGCTATTTTAGCTTGTGAGCGTGCTACGTCATCTGCCTCGGCTAGGTTTATAGTGATATGCCCGCAGTCGTGTCCTGTAAATACAACGTCTTGACCTATAATTGGGCTTACAAAGTGATCGCTTACGTTACGGTCTGCTATAAAATCGAAGCTTAATCCGCTTTCAGGTTCTTGAATCGTTGTATTTAAAGGGAGTGATAATGACTTTAATGTATACAAAGCGCGACGTTTTGCTGTCTCCATTTTTTTCCATAATGGAATATGTTCAACAATACTTAAATCGGGCACAGTTTCATTAAAGCGGCACGAAAAACACAGCACTTCGTCTTTATCGGCAACGGGTATAAATGTATCTAAATTAACCATGCCATTGCATACGTGATACTGAGCGTTGTTATCACATTTTTTATAAAAAACTTCAGGCGCTTCTGCTTTGTAAAATAGCCCCGATTGTTCATCAATTTCATAGGGTTCAACTTGGTCGAACTCATCATCAATACCCACGGTTCTGCCACAAGCCAAACAATGGCTGCTTTCAAAAAATAAAATAAGTTGATCTGTGCAATTACATTTAAATGTTTTCATATGTTACCGAATAAAAAAGAGACCGTATAAACCACTTTTACTTAGCGCTATGCTATTGGAGGATAGTGGTTAAATCCTTTTTAAAAGTTCAGACTTTTTAATATTAAATTCATCATCACTCAACGCATTAGAGTCGCGAAGTTGTGCTAACTTTTCAATAATTTGAAGTGTTTCGTCTACCGAGTATTGCCCCACAGTATTATTAGCCGGTGCTTCAACTTGGTTTGGTGTTAACGATGCAAAATTCGGCTGCGTTACTTGCTGCGTAAAATCTTTTTGAGGTTCTGGAGGCGTTGGCGTTTGCCCTGAAATTAATGGCAGGGTATTTACATTAATTGTCCCCCACTGACTGTTAAATGTAAGAGAGGTATTATTGCCTTGCTGTTGGCTTACACCACCAATATTATGATCTAACGTGTCGTATACGCTCACTTGTCCATTTAATTCAACGGCTAAGCGATTAGGGAATATAGCGTAGCGAATATTATTTTGCGCACCACTGCTAAATGGGCTGCCTAGATTACCTGGCCACCATTGATTGCTGCCAGGCGTTCCTGCAGGAATAACCGGAAATATTTGGTTATTGCTCAATATATTAGCAAGTTCGTTGCATAAGTTATCAACGGTTGATTTTAAGCCGTTGTTAAACATGTCGCCAACCATTGTCATTCCGCCGCGCATCCATTGACCAGAACCACCAAGTTCTGGGCAATTAAACTGCGCCATTGAGCAACCGCCGTTATTAACGCTAACTAACATGTGAATTACTGCATCGTGACTGAGGTTATAACGAGATGCTATACCATTAACTAAGTTTTCACCGACATCTGTTAGCTTTTGCATAAGAAAATATCCTATTAGGTAGATTGGGTTGATTTAAAAAATCTGAAAATACGCCAGGGCTGCATTACCTTTAGCATTGATGATAATGAAAAATTAACAGGTTAGTGAGGTGTGCTGGTTTTTCAAATTGGACGTGTTCTGTTTTGTTTGAAATTAAAACACACCACTGCAAAACTACTCTTTAAAGTAAGCATCTATGTATTAAAAGTTGCTTGTTTTATGTCATCGAGATTGTTAGTTTTACTGTAACGTAAGCGGTTAAAAATCGATCTAGTATAGCACCGTTACTTACTTTAACAGCAGCTTTATTGTGAACTATTTCTTACTATTTAATGATTATTTTTAATGATTTTTAAACTCTAAATAAATACTTTTAATTATAACCGTTTAGCGTTATAAATAACGGAGTAAGTATTTTTAAAAATTAACTTTATTTGTTTTATTTCAATATTTTAAATTAATTAGCTTTAATTGTAAGTTATTTTAAAGCACTATTTTGGTGCATTTTCTGCACCATTAAAAATCTAAAATTGATGGTTTAAATTACACTAAGTTTACTATTTATTGAATTGGTGTGTTTTTCCTATTAATTAGGTCAAAACCTTTATGCATAACGTTGCTTTGTGCAAGAGCCGCGAGTGGATGAACAGTACTACTTAAGCAAGTCTTTTGGTATGAAAATTGCACAAGTGAATTAGTCCAAATAATATTTTCAGCGTTATATTGTGGCCATACATTATTAAAGGGGAATTAATAGATGACAATTACAGTTGGGATTTCGCACCATACTCAGTATAAATACGATCGGTCAGTTAATATGGGGCCGCATATATTCCGATTACGTCCAGCGCCACATAGCCGTACAAAAATTAAAAGTTATTCTTTAAAAATAGTTCCAGAAGATCATTATATAAATTGGCAACAAGACCCTTTTGGTAATTACCAAGCGAGGGTGGTGTTTAACAAGCCAACTACCGAATTTAGTTTTACAGTTGATTTGGTCGCCGAACTAACGGTTATTAATCCTTTTGATTTTTTTTTAGAAGATTACGCCGAAAACTTCCCGTTTGTTTACGATGCTATTTCAAAGTCAGAACTCACTCCTTATTTAAAAAAACGCAAAGCCAGTCCAAAATTTAAAGAATTAATTGAATCTTTAAACCCTAAAGAGCCGCTTAGAAGCGTTGATTTTTTAGTGGCTGTTAATCAAGCTATTTATGAATTAGTAGGTTATGGCATTCGTTTAGAACCCGGTGTGCAAACGGCAAACGAAACAATAAGTAAAAAAACAGGTTCGTGTCGTGATTCTGCTTGGTTGTTAGTACAATTGTTTCGTCATTTAGGGTTGGCATCTCGATTTGTATCGGGTTACCTAGTACAGCTAACCTCAGATCAAAAATCACTAGATGGTCCAAGCGGTCCAGAAGAAGACTTTACCGATTTGCATGCATGGACCGAGGTGTATATTCCAGGTGCAGGTTGGATAGGGCTTGATCCTACCTCGGGTTTATTTGCCGGTGAAGGGCATATTCCATTGGCATGTACGCCAGAGCCAAGCTCGGCAGCGCCGGTAACCGGCGGTATAGACGACTGTAAATCTGAGTTTAGCTTTTATAATAAAGTAACGCGTGTACACGAAGACCCACGTGTTACTAAGCCTTATTCTGAGGCGCAGTGGGCGGCAATTAACCGCTTAGGTCAGCACGTTGACAATGTTTACAATGAAGAAAACATACATTTAACTATGGGTGGCGAGCCTACGTTTATTTCTATTGACGATATGGAACATCCTCAGTGGAATACTGATGCCGATGGTAAAGAAAAAAGAATATTAGCTCAAAATTTATTTGTAGAAATGAATAAAGTATACACAAAAGGTGGCTTTACTCATTACGGACAAGGTAAATGGTATCCGGGTGAGCCATTACCACGTTGGCAATACGCATGTTATTGGCGCAAAGATGGTGAGCCTTTATGGCAAGATGCTGCACTATTAGCCGATCCTAATAAAGATTATAAATTTGATCATACCGATACTAAAAAGTTTGCTGATAAACTGTGTGACTCACTTGGTCTTGAAACCAAGGCACTTACTACGGCTTATGAAGATATTTTATATCACATGTGGCAAGAAGCCTCATTACCTACCGAAATAAAGCCAGATCAACCAGAGCTTCTTCATGCAATGAGCCGAAAAGGCTTTTTAGCCAAAATGGATAAAGGCATAGAAAAGCCTGTTGGCTATGTTCTACCTTTAAAATGGAACGATAGTAAAAACTGTTGGCAGTCGTGTACGTGGGAGTTTAAACGGGGTCATTGTTTTTTATTACCGGGTGAATCACCACTTGGTTATCGCCTACCTTTAGACAGCCTTGAGTGGAGCGGCAATATTATTGACCGCGACCCGTTTGATATTCCAGAAAATTTTACCAAAGCTAAAAAGCTTAAAAAGGGCTTTATTGGTAAAGAAATGGTTAAAACTGCGCTTGTAATGGAAGTGAGAGAGGGGCGTTTATATATATTTATGCCACCAACAAGTCATTTTGAACATTACATGGGTTTAATAAGTAGTATAGAGAGTGTGGCTAAAGAACTTAAAATGCCGCTTGTTATTGAAGGCTATAGCCCACCTAAAGATAGCCGCGTAGAAAAATACGCTGTAACGCCAGATCCAGGTGTTATTGAAGTAAACATTCATCCTTCAACATCGTGGGATCAATTAGTCAGTCGAACTACAACGTTATATGGTTTAGCAAAAGAATGCCGATTAGGTACCGATAAGTTTATGGCAGATGGTCGCCATACTGGTACTGGTGGTGGTAACCACGTAACGCTTGGTGGCGAAACACCTGAGCAAAGCCCATTTTTACGAAGACCCGATATTTTAAGAAGTTTTATTACCTATTGGCAGCATCATCCTGGTTTATCGTATTTATTTTCGGGGCTTTTTATTGGTCCTACAAGCCAAGCACCGCGAGTGGATGAAGCCCGTGATGAAGTTTTATACGAGCTAGAAATTGCCTTTTCGCATATGCCCGAAGGTGAAGTGCCTGAACCTTGGTTAGTTGATAGGTTACTTCGTAATTTATTAGTGGATTTAACGGGTAATACACACAGAGCAGAGTTTTGTATTGATAAGCTCTATTCTCCCGATTCAGCCACAGGTCGTTTAGGGATTGTAGAATTTAGAGGCTTTGAAATGCCTCCACATTCACAAATGAGCTTAGTGCAAATGCTACTGTTGCGTACTTTACTTGCTTGGTTTTGGAAAAAACCTTACCACAAGCCATTAATACGTTGGGGTACAGAGTTACACGATAAGTTTTTATTACCACAATATGTAGAAAACGATTTAGCTGAAGTAAGCCGCGATTTACAACAGGCAGGTTTTCAATTTCAGTTAAGTTGGTTAAATCCATTTTTTGAATTTAGATTTCCGGTATGTGGAACGCGAGAACTTGATAACGTTACACTTGAGCTTAGAACCGCAATCGAGCCTTGGCATGTACTAGGCGAAGAGGCAAGTGCGTCGGGTACGGCGCGCTATGTAGATTCGTCATTAGAAAGAGTACAAATAAAAGTACAAGGAACAATGAGCGATCGCTATGTTGTAACGTGTAATGGTCGAAGAGTGCCGCTTAAACCGGTTAAAGGTAAAGCAAAAGATGAAATGGTCGCGGGTATACGATACAGAGCTTGGCAACCACCTACAGCGCTTCACCCAACTATTGGCGTACATGCTCCATTAGTTTTTGATTTAATCGATACGTGGGAAGGTCGTTCAGTTGGAGGTTTTGTATATCATGTGAGCCATGCTGGGGGTCGTAATCCTGAAACGCTACCGGTTAATGCATTTGAAGCTGAAGGGCGCAGAGTTGCAAGATTTTGGGAGCATGGGCATACACCATCGTTACTTGCATCAGCAGAACCAAGCTGGAGCCCATCGGCGGTTACGCATAGTTTTCAATCGGCGCAAAGCGCAAGTGAATACGTGGTACCTGATGAAGAAAGTAGTAATCCTGATTATCCAAATACCTTGGATTTACGCAGGCAGCCTAACTTTAAATAATAATTGATAGTTGTGTCATTCCACTTTGAAATTATTTAAAGTGGAATGACTAAATATTTTTAAAGCATCATTATGAACACGGCTATTTACTATAAATTGGAGCACTTTCAGCTTGTATATTAACAATAACGCGATGCCGGAATTGCCTGAGTGGTTGTCTTTATACCTTGATAAATCACATGGACATGATGAACTAGCAAACCACAGTGGTTTAAACCCAGACCATTGGGATACTTTATTTAAGCGTTTAGCTAGTCTAACAGCAGATGATGTTAGCAGCCGCGCTACAGAAATTAGCCAATTGCTACAAAATGGCAATATTAAAAATGAAAGCAATAAGCAGTGGCACTTCGACCCATTGCCATTTATGTTATCTAAAGCTGATTGGGTGTTGCTCGAAGAGGGAATAAAACAAAGAACCCTTTTATTAAATAAAATTCAGCAAGATATTTACGGTGACCAAACATTATTAGTTGATGGTCATATTCCTGCAAAGCAGCTTTTCCAAGACCCTAATTACTTACGCGAAGGTTTTAGCCTACCTAGTAACGAATTAACACTTTTTTTTACCGCGTTAGATGTTTACCGCACGCCAACAGGCGAATTTAAAGTATTAAGCGATCATTGTCAGTGCCCGTTAGGCTTAGGGCTATTAATTAAAAGCCGTATTATTGCAAGGCGTGTAATGGCTGAAGAATTTGCCGAATGTAATGTTCAGCAAATTAAAGAATTTTTAAACCTATTCCAAGAGGGTATTAATGAATATACCCACTACATGGATGACCCACGAATTGTAATTCTAACCCAAGGAATTGATGATCCTAACTACAACGAGCATGCATTCTTATCTACCTACTTTGGCTATACATTAGTACAAAGCGCCGACTTAACTGTACGTGGTGGTGACGTTTGTTTAAAATCGTTACAAGGCTTGGGTAAAATTAATGTCATTTTACGCTGGGTTTCTGATCGTTGTATTGACTCTTTAGAGCAAACTGAATATTCACTTCATGGTATTCCGGGCTTATTACAATCGGTACGACAAGGGTCGGTTAAGGTTTTAAACCCGTTTGGTAGCGGTGTGCTCTCGTCGCCTTCAATAAAGTGCAACTTAGAAAAGTTATCGCAGCAAATTTTAAAACAACCGCTGTTGTTAGGTGAGCCAAATTACTTAAGTGTAAAAGAAGCGCAAGCCGTTGATTGGAATAACCTCGAACTACTATCTGCTATAGACCCTACACTCAAGTTAGATGGAGTGCTAGACGAGCAAGAAATAAAGCTACTTATTAGCAAAGAACCCGATAATTACTTTTTCCAAGAAAAACCTTCTTTTAGCAGTGCACCATTTTGGCATGACGGGCAATTAATCTCCAAGCCAGTGGTGTTTAGATGCTATGCATTAACCACTGAAAATGGCGTAGAAGTACTTCCTTCAGCACTGTGTTTTTCGAACGAAAAAAGTAACAACCCGAGAATATCTGGTTGGATCAAAGATACATGGATAAATACAGCCGATAGAGTTGATTTAGGCGAGCATAATCCACCGGTGCCAATTAGAAAAAGAATGGATGTAACGCTACTCGAAGGGGTTATTTCGAGCCGTACGGCTGAGCACCTTTTTTGGTTGGGCCGATACTTAGAACGCTGCGAAAATACCATACGTATATTGCGTATTTTTATAGACAAGTACACCGAATTTTCTGTTTACCCAGATTCAATACGAAAAAGTATAGTTGCACGGCTTTCTAATGCCATTAGGTCGCAATATATTGTTTATCCCTATATAGAACCTGATTTAAAACTAGATGGCATTGATGTAAATCTGTCTAAAGAAACCGCCTTTCAACTGCTTGCAGACGAGCAATGCGCTGGCAGTATTATTAATACATTAAAGTACATTGCAAATGCGTCGGTGCAAATTCAAGAATTACTATCTCATGATAGTCGTCGAATAATTGATGATATTAATGAGCAAATTAAAGTATTTAAAAATGTAAATATTAATATTCCAACGCGTGCAATGCAAAGCAGCCTAGATAGAGTTATAGGCTCAATTATGGCTTTTAATGGCTCGATTGCAGATTGTATGCCAAATAGTAATGGCTGGTTTTTACTCGAAATGGGCAGAAGAGTAGAGCGTAGCTTACAAATAACATCACTAAGTGCGGCTTTATTAACCAAAGAGTTAGACGAGCCCGAAGAGCTTGGCTTACTTGAAGCCGTGCTAAGTTGCCAAGTTAGTTTAGTTACGCATAAGCGCCGATATAGAATGTATCAAACCATTGGTACAGGGCTTGAGCTATTACTTTTAGATGCTGAATACCCACGTTCTTTATTATTTCAGTTAGAGGAAATTAATAAGTTGTGTAAGCATTTACCCACAAAACGCAGACAAGGCGTAATTGCGGCACACGAAAAAGCAATTTTACTTTCTAAAACAAGTTGTTATGTAACCGAAAAAGATTACCTACAAAAAAGTGCAAATGGACAACGTAACCAGTTAATCGAATTTAACCATAATACGCGTATGAACTTAGATACATTTTGTGATGTATTATTACTACAGTATTTTTCTCATACCCAAACGGCAAATAAATTGAACTGGACTAATATTGAGCAAGCTCAATCGTGAAATATAAAATAAAGCACTCGACTACATACAACTATTCAGACTTTGTTAGTTTGTGTCAAAACCAAGCGCGATTAACGCCAAAAACGAATCGCGGGCAAATATGCCACAGTAGTCGTGTAGAAATTGAACCTACACCGACTTACTTACAAACATTTACTGATTATTTTAATAATCAGGTAACAGCGTTTGAAATAGCAATACAGCATAAAAAACTTAAAGTAACGATGATCAGCGAGGTAGAGCTGTTAGTCGGCGCTAATAGCAATTTAGAGAGTGTTGATATTGCATGGCGAAAAGTACGTGATTTATTGGTTAAACCAAATACAGCGGAATTATTAAAAACGTCTGAATTTGTACTACCTTCACAGCTTATTCCAATAGATAAAGGAATTAAGGAATACGCATTAATTTCGTTTGATGCACACAAAAATATAATTTCTGCATGCAAAGATCTAATGGCACGGATTTTTCATGAATTTCATTATGATCCTGGTTTTACAACAATTAGTACGCCTTTGAGCACTGTTTTTGCACAAAAAAGGGGCGTTTGCCAAGACTTTGCACACTTTGCGCTTGCATGCTTACGTAGCGTAGGGTTAGCAGGTCGATACGTAAGTGGGTACATAGAAACCATGCCGCCAGAAGGCGAAGAAAAGCTAGAAGGTGCAGATGCAACTCATGCATGGTTTGCGGTATTTGTGCCAAACTTTGGTTGGGTTGATTTTGATCCAACAAATAATGTTTTACCACGCGATCAGCATATTACTCTAGCCGTAGGGCGAGACTTTTCTGACGTAACTCCTTTAAAAGGAGTGGTATTTGGTGGCGGTAGTCAATTGCTTGATGTAGCGGTTGATATGATTCGAATGGAATAGCAGTTTAACTACGTCATATATGATGATGGATAAGGTGAAAGAGTGTATGAAAATTGATTGGAAAGCGTACCAAACAAAAGGTTTCTTTGATGAATTAATTGATGCACAAGGAAACGTTAGATCGCATGGAACACAATTAGCACAATTTTTTGCTAATTTATCAGCAGAAGAATTAGTAAAAGCCAGAGCGGTTGCTGATTTAGCAATTAAAGAAATGGGTATTACTTTCACGGTTTACAACGAAGGTAATATGATTGATAGAGCCTGGCCGTTTGATATTATCCCTCGAACTATTGGTAAAAAAGAATGGCAAAGCGTAGAGGTTGGTTTAAAGCAACGTGTTGAAGCGCTTAACCTTTTTATAGATGATTTATACCACGACCAAAAAATAATAAAAGATGGTGTTTTTCCAAAAGGGTTACTAGAAAAATCAGTTAACTTTCGCCAGCAATGCGTGGGAATAAACCCGCCAAATAAGATATGGGCGCATATTTGTGGCTCAGATTTAGTACGCGATGGTAGCGGTACAATGTATGTGCTTGAGGATAACCTGCGTGTTCCTTCTGGTGTATCTTATATGCTTGAAAATCGCTCTGTAATGAAGCGTGTATTCCCTGAATTATTTGAGCAAGTATCGATTTTACCTGTTGATGATTACCCTTCACAATTATTTGATATGCTAGCGGCAATGTCGCCTCGTCCACAAGATAAACCAGAAGTCGTGGTACTTACTCCTGGGGTGTTTAACTCCGCTTATTTTGAGCATTGTTACCTTGCCCAAGAAATGGGTTGCGAACTGGTAGAAGGGCGCGATTTAGTTGTTGAAAAAGATGACTGTGTATACATGAGAACAATCACAGGGCTACAACGAGTTGATGTTATTTATCGTCGTATAGATGATTTGTTTTTAGACCCAGAAGCCTTTTTACCAGAATCCCAACTTGGCGTTCCTGGATTAATGCGTGCTTGGTCTAAAGGTAATGTTGCTTTGGTTAATGCACCAGGTGCAGGCGTTGCTGATGACAAAGTAGTTTACGCCTATGTACCTGAGATGATTAAGTACTACTTAGGCGAGGAAGCTAAACTTGCTAATGTCCCAACGTTCAAATGTTTGGACCCGAAAGAATGCGACCATGTGATTAAAAACATTGATAAGCTTGTTGTTAAACCAGCAAATGAGTCTGGTGGCTACGGGCTATTAATTGGTCCTAAATCAACCAAAAAAGAACAAGAAGCGTGTATTGCTCAAATTAAAGCGGACCCACGAAACTGGGTAGCTCAACCAACATTAGATTTATCAACAGTACCCACATTTGATGGCAATAAACCAGATGGCCGACATACCGATTTAAGACCGTTTATTTTATCATCAGGTAAAGATACGCAAGTTACCACTGGTGGATTAACGCGTGTTGCTATGGTTAAAGGCTCTTTGGTGGTTAATTCATCACAAGGTGGTGGCAGTAAAGATACTTGGATTGTTGACGAAGAGGCTAAATAATATGTTATCAAGAGTAGGCGAAACTTTATATTGGGTATCTCGATACATTGAACGTGCGGAAAATGTAGCTCGTTTAATCAACGTTAACAATTTACTGATGATGGACTTACCCAAAGGCGTATGTACCGGCTGGGAGCCATTAATTGATATTATTGGTGTACGCAAAGCGTATTCAGAAAACCATACTGATTTTTCTGAGCAAAAAGCATTAAGGTATTTACTTGTTGGTAGTGATAATAGCTCGTCAATTTTAAACTCTATCACTTCTGCCAGAGAAAGCGCGCGTACAATTCGTGATGTAATACCGCGAGACGTATGGGAAGAAATAAACTCTCTGTATTATTATGTAAAAGACAATCAAAAAGAAGGGATTACAAAGCGTGGGCGTTTTGAGTATTTAAAAAAGATTATAGATTCAGCCCATCAAATATTTGGGGCGTTAGATGCCACAATTAATCATGATCAGGGCTATGTTTTTATCCGTTTTGGTTCGATTATAGAGCGCGCAGATATGACATCGCGAATTTTAGATATTCGCTCTGCTACGTTAATTACTAATGAAGAAGAAGTGAAGCCGTTTGATAATATTCAGTGGATCAGTTTATTGCGTTCGTTAAGTGCTTATCAAATGTATCGCCAAGAAATGGGCGTTAGAGTACAGCGTGCTGATGTAATAGAATTTGTGATGCACAGCAAAGTATTCCCACGATCTATTTTATTTTGTATGAATGAATTAAAAGCATTGGTTTTACCTTTGCCAAACTCAACAGAAATTATTAAATCAATTGATGATGCAATTGTTGAGTTAGAAAATAAAGACGTACGAGTACTTAAAAATGGTCTGTTGCATGACTTTATCGATGAAATACAAATAGACTTAGCTGGAATACATAACGGACTGGCCGAAACGTATTTTTTAAAACAAGCAGAATAATAAAAACTGTATATTGTGAAATGACTGCTTAGCTTTAAGCGGTCATTTTTGCTTTAATTTATTTATAATAATTTTAAAACCTGCATAATTAATCTTTACTTCCTCATCCGTTGGTATCGCAATGAAAATCATCTCGACTAATATTTCTAAAATTAAAACTCTTATTCATAATGGTAAAGAGGTGAAAACGGGAATATTCAAAACCCCAACTAACGAACCTGTTGTTATTGAAAAACTAAACATTATAGGTGACGAGCAAGCTGATTTAGTTAATCACGGCGGGGTAGATAAAGCGGTATATGCTTTTTCGCACAATCATTATGAGTATTGGAAACAAACCCTCGAGAATGATGATTTGGCAGTAGGTGCCTTTGGCGAAAACTTCACGATTTCTGACCTTAATGAAGCGAATATACACATAGGTGACCATATTCGAATTGGTACTGCACTGCTTGAAGTAAGCCAGCCTCGTGTACCCTGTTTTAAACTCGCTATCGCCCTTAATAATAAAAACAGCCTTAAACTGTTTACGCAGCATTACTGCACTGGCGTGTATTTTAGGGTACTAGAGCAGGGCGTTGCAAAAACGGGTGATAGTGTTGTTATCGAGAAGAAAGCCTCGCACGACATATCAGTTAAAAAACTGTTTCAGGCATTTTTTGATAAAAAATATGTAGGTTATGAAGACATACTTTTAGAAGCATTAACTTTGCCAGAGCTTGCTGTAGAGTGGCAAGAAAAGCTAAAGAAGAAGCTTGCTATTAAAAGTGAATAAAGTTAAATATAAATTG